>OMZN01000153.1 GCA_900315555.1 uncultured Eubacteriales bacterium | reverse complement strand
GAACCTCCGTGAGCTGAGCGGCTGCGCCATCGTCTTCGCCGCCGTTCTGCTCTCGCAGCTTGCCAGCAGCCGCCAGCCGGTTGCCGACGCCGCCGACGACAGCAGGTGGTAACGCTAGTGGTAACACCTGCACCCCCATTTGACCCCCGGAAGCCGCATGCTTATTCCAGTATTTCACATTTTCCGGACATAAAAAGGCCCTTTCAAGCCCTGGCATTCCAATGGTTTGAAAGGGTTTCTTCGTGGTGACCCCGGCGCGATTCGAACGCGCGACACCCGCCTTCGGAGAGCGGTGCTCTGTCCCCTGAGCTACGGGGCCATATGAAAACATCCTTTGCATATGATACCACAACTGAATGAATTCTGCTATACTGAATACTGGAAACGCACAAATTATTTGCCAGCGCGCCAAAGCAAAAGGAGGCATTGTTCCATGGGTCAAGTAAACTATCGTCATCTGCAGAACGGAAGTGATATCCGCGGCATTTCCCTGGAAGGGGTCCAGGGACAGACGCCGAATCTGACCGCATCGGAAGCCGGTCCCATCGGCTACGGCTTCATCACCTGGCTGGCTTCCAAGGCAGGAAAAAAGCCGGCTGATCTGCGTGTTACCATCGGACGGGATCCCCGGATCAGCGGCCCCGGTCTGTGTGCAGCCTTCATAAAAGGTGCGGCGGCAGCAGGTGCCGCCGTCACCGACTGCGGCCTGGCCACGACACCGGCTATGTTCATGACCACCGTCTTCGACGCTTATGCCAGCGACGGCGCGGTGATGATTTCGGCCAGCCACCTTCCCTGGAACCGAAACGGTTTCAAATTCTTTGACCGGGACGGCGGTCTGCAAAAGGAGGACATTACAGCTATCCTGCAGACAGCGGAAGCACTGGATCCGCTGTCTGCCGCCAGCACAGCCGGAGCAACTTCTCCGCAGGACGAACCACCGGCAAAGGATACCCGCCTGATGACTATCTATGCTGCTCACCTGCGACGCATCATCACGGACAAGCTGGGTTGCCAGCCGGAAAGCCGTGTCCTTGCCGGACTGAAGATTGCAGTCGATGCCGGCAACGGCAGCGGCGGCTTCTTCCCTTCTGCTGTTCTGGCACCTTTGGGTGCCGATGTCAGTGCCAGCAAATATCTGACCCCCGACGGCCGGTTCCCCAACCACATCCCCAATCCGGAAAACGATGAAGCGATTGCTGATCTTGCACAGCAGGTATGCGCCGCACACTGCGACTTCGGCATCATCTTTGACACCGATGTGGATCGCTGTGCCGCTGTCGATCGGCAGGGGCACCCCATCAACCACGACAGCATCGTGGCACTCGCCGCCTGCCTGATTGCAGGTGAGCATCCTGGCACGACGGTGGTTACCGACAGCATCACCAGCGACCATCTGACAGATTTCCTGCAGGAACATCTGGGGCTGCACCACTTCCGCTATCGCCGCGGCTACAAAAATGTGATCAACAAGGCGCAGGCGCTGAACGCTGAGGGCATTGACTGCGAACTGGCCATTGAGACATCCGGACATGCGGCCATACGGGAAAACTACTTTTTAGACGACGGCGCCTATCTGGCAACGCGGATCATCGTGGAAGCTGCCAGACTGGCCGGCGCAGGAAAAACGCTGGACAGCCTGCTCGATCCGCTGGTTCTTCCCAAAGAAAGCCGCGAGGTGCGCATGGATATCCATGATGAGCGGCCCCGCGCCTTCGGCGATGCCCTGCTGCGGGATTTCGCCGTCTGGGCAGAGAAGCAGGGTCTGCAGATCGCCAAACCCAACTACGAGGGTGTACGGCTGCAGTTCCCCTCCGGCTGGTGCCTGCTGCGGAATTCACTCCATGATCCATTGATGTCACTGAATATGCAGTCGGATAAGGAAGGCGGCACCGATGCCATGGCCGCCATGCTAAAAGATTTTTTGGGCAGGTATGATGCCTTGGACACCACTGCCTTATGAACCGGTGCACCAATACAGAACTGAAAAATGCTGCGCACCGGTAAAGGAGGACTTTAGAAAATGGAAATTGTAACCTGTGCTGAAATGAAAGAACTGGAAAAGAAAGCAGATGCCGCCGGTCTTTCCTTCTATCAAATGATGGAGAATGCCGGTGTCTGTGCAACACTGCTGATTATGGGCTCCGCCTCCAGCCTGCTGGGCGGCGGCAGGGCAGTGATCTTCTGCGGTAAAGGAAACAACGGCGGCGACGGGCTGGTCGTGGCCAGAAGGCTGGCCGGCTATGGCAACGAAGTGACCGTGGTGCTCACCAGCGGTGATCCAAAGACCGAAGATGCTATCCAGAATTTCCAGCTGATCCAGGATCAGGAGCACATTACCATCACCCGCAGCCTGCCGGATCTGTCGCAGGCAGATGTCATCGTGGACGCCATCTATGGCACCGGCTTCCACGGCGAGCTGCGCGATGACGTGATTCCCTTCATCGAAGCCATCAACCAGGCTGCCGATGCGGGCAAGGAAGTGATTGCACTGGATATCCCCTCCGGGCTGTCCGGCGACGTAGATGAATACGATCCCATCGGTTTCTGTGTCCGCGCCACGAAGACTATCACCTTCCATGCGAGGAAACCCATCCACAACAATAAGCCGGCAGCCCGTATGCTGGGCGAAGTTACCGTCGCCGACATCGGCATCGGCAAAGCACTCACCGGTATGCTTTAGAACCGATTATTTGAGCTCCAGGACAACGGGACAGTGATCTGATCCCATCACCTCGCTGAGGATGGCCGCATCCTGCATGTGGGAAACGAAATCATCAGATACCAGGAAGTAGTCAATCCGCCATCCGGCATTGTTCTTCCTCGCCTGGAAGCGATAACTCCACCAAGAGTAAGCGCCTTCGCGATCCGGATAGAAATACCGGAACGAATCCGTGAATCCCGCTTCCTGCAGCTGCGTCATCTTATCGCGCTCTTCCTGCGTGAAGCCGGCATTCCTGCGATTCGACCTGGGGTTTTTCAGATCGATCTCCTTGTGTGCCACATTCATGTCGCCGCAGACGATCACCGGTCCGGCAAGGCCGGTCAAATAGTCTCTGAAAGCATCTTCCCACTGCATCCGGTAATCCAGCCGAACCAGTTCACTGCCGGCATTCGGCACATAGACATTCACCAGCGTAAAGTCCGGATATCTGGCAGTAATGACACGGCCTTCCCGGTCATGCTCCTCCATGCCGATGCCGTAACTGACCTCCTGCGGTTCTTCCTTCGTCAGCAGCAGAGTACCGGAGTATCCCTTCCTTTCGGCAGAGCACCAGTACTGATGATAGCCCGGCGTCGGCACCTCTGCCTGCCCTTCCTGCATCTTCGTCTCCTGCAGGCAGAGAATATCCGGATCCGTCTCCTCAAGAAATGCAAAGAAATTCTTTTTCATCACAGCCCGCAGGCCATTGACATTCCAGGAAATGAGCTTCATTGATCCCACCTTGTTCGTTTTGTTTGCCGTCTTATTCGTCGTCGTCTTCGTGGCTGAGCAGTTTATTGATCTTGTTTTTCGGATCGATGATATCGCTGATGGACACATCGCTGTTGGTCGCCGTAATCAGGTACGCCACATATTTGGAAACATCCACTTCGTGGAACCATTCCCTGTTGCGCAGCTCGGTCGGCCGATAGGTCAGATTGGATCCCAGCACACCGGAGATCACACCCGCTTCATACGCCTTGTCGAAAACCTCCAGCCCGTTGGTGAACAAACCGTAGGTGGCGTAGCAGTAGATATCGCCGGCGTCGCTCTTCTTGAGTTCATAAGCGATATCCAGCATGGACTCACCGGAAGAAATGATATCATCCGTGATAAAGATCGTCTTGCCCTTTACAGAGCTTCCCAGGTATTCGTGCGCCACAATGGGGTTGTGACCATTGACGATCTTGGAATAATCCCGGCGCTTGTAGAAAATGCCCAGATCCACGCCCAGCACAGAAGAATAGTAGAGATTTCTGGCCATAGCACCCTCATCGGGGCTGACCATCATGAATTTATCCTTGGAATAATCCATGTCCGGGAAGGTTCTTTTCAAGGCCTTCAGAACCTGGTAGTAAGGAATGATGTTGTCAAATCCCATGAGCGGAATAGCATTCTCCACCATCGGCGCATGCGCATCGAAGGTAATAATGTTGCGTACGCCCATCGACTGCAGTTCCTGCAGCATGCATGCCGCATCCAGCGATTCACGGAAGCTTCTCTTGTGCTGGCGTCCGCCGTAGAGGATCGGCATGATCACGTTAATCCTGTGAGGTTTACCCCCGGCTGCCTGAATCAGTCTCTTCAGATCCTGATAATGATCATCGGGGGACATGCGGTTCTTATGTCCGAACAGATTGTATTCGCACCCGTAGTTGCCTACATCGACGAAGATGTACAGATCCCTGCCGCGGACGGTCTCATTGATGAGTCCCTTGGCATCACCGGAAGAAAACCGCGGGCACTGGCTGTCAACGATGAAAGTGGAGTCCTTGCCGGACCAGGTCTGCAGATAATAATCCACTTTCTGCGCCAGCTCAATGGCACCTTCTGTTGCTGCAATGCCGATCTCTCCAAAGTTGCTGCTCCTCCGCAGAAGATCTCTGGGATCTTTCTGCCCATTACTATTTTCCATCTGATCTCCTCACTTTTTCAGATACAAAACTCACGTCTTTATCATACCATAAAACGGCAGACAAAAAAATACGATTCTGTCCTTTTGCCCCACTTCTGCGACTTTTCGGCAGGACCGCTGCGAACCAAAAAGGCATCCCGTTTCCGGGATGCCCCTGCTTGCTGCGATTAACGCTTGGAGAACTGGGAAGCCCTTCTGGCCTTTTTCAGACCGTACTTCTTTCTCTCCTTCATTCTCGGGTCTCTTGTCAGGAAGCCGGCCGCCTTCAGCGGTGCACGATATGCTTCCTCATCGACCTTGCAAAGCGCTCTGGAGATACCATGTCTCAGAGCACCTGCCTGACCGGTGTAACCGCCGCCGGTCACCGTGGCGATGACATCGAACTTGCCCTCACATCCGGCAACTTCAAAGGGACGCTTGACCTCTCTCTTGACGATCTCCAGTGCAATGTAATCATCAAGAGGCTTTTTGTTGACAGTGATGTTTCCGGTACCAGGGATCAGTCTGACTCTGGCAACGGAAGACTTTCTTCTGCCTGTTCCGTAATACTGCGTTTTTGCCATTGTTTCTTCCTCCCTGCGTTAAATTTCCAGTGCTTCCGGTTTCTGAGCCGCATGATTGTGCTCGGGGCCGGCATAAACCTTTAACTTCTTGAACATCTGTCTTCCAAGCTTGCCCTTGGGCATCATACCCTTGATCGCATGTCTGACGACCTCGGTGGGATGCTTTTCCATCATCTGCTCGAAGTTCAGCTCCCGAAGACCGCCGGGATAGCCGGTATGCCGCTTATAAATCTTGTCGTGCTTTTTCTTTCCGGTCACTGCAACCTTTTCCGCGTTGATGATGATCACGTAGTCACCGCAGTCAACGTGAGGCGTAAAGATCGGCTTGTTCTTTCCTCTCAAGATCGCCGCAGCCTGGCTGGCAAGGCGGCCCAGGGTCTTGCCCTCGGCGTCGATGACATACCATTTGCGCTCAATCTCCTGAGGCTTTGCGATAAATGATTTCATTTGTCGTCTTCCTTTCTACCTACTTGGATCCCGCCGGATCGTTTTCGGCTCTGCTTACTGGGATCATCCGCATATCGCTGAGATCACCGGCATGATCTTGTTCAGCATAACTATAACTGTATAGCCTGTATTTCACGGACGAAAACCATCCTAAAATACATACGCATAAAGTATACGGCAGAGAAAAACCCTTGTCAAACGTTTTTGAGCGCATACAGCTTTGGCAGATTTGATGTCAATGTACTAGCAGACCATTTTACTGCTTTGACAGAGTCATCATCATAATCCATTTCGTCTTTATTGTAGTCATATTCAGCCGAATAAATGCGGCCGTCCGCAACATAAGAAATATCCAGAGTTTCCGGCTCAAAAAGTTTCGTGGCACTATTCGTGGCACTATAGGATGTAAGGTATTCAATCGTGTCATCCAATGTGCAGCCGCTCTTTGCCGTTGCAACAGCAACGTCTGCCTGCTACAGTTACATTCTGCGGAAGCCGCTGACCGTCACAGCAGTTCTGTTCCTGTGCTTTCCGCTGCGGATGGTTCTGCCCATCCTTGCTGCAGCCTACCTCGCTGTCCTGATTCCCAGACCAGGGAGCAGTAAAAGCGAACCTTCGCCCGTTGACGAAAGACGCAGAGATGGCTAAAATTTAAGTCGTGCCAAGTGAAAAGGCAGCATCGGCCTGACAGCAGACTGCATCGAGTCGAACAAACAAAGTGATTGAAAGAAGGGGAATACGAGAATGGCAAAAGACAATTTCATGCTGAGCATGCGCATGGAAACGCTGGCGGTTTTCCGTGACCTGCTGGAGGATCCCGTGATGAACGCGCTGAAGAATATGCTCTATGCGGCCGACAAGGCCGGCGACACGATGGAAGCGGTGCGGGCTTACAGCAGCTTTGCAGCCGCACTTTACCGCCGTTCACCGAACCTTTCCCTCTATATCCGGGAGCTGGTCCTCGACGATGAAAACTTCTACGTCCGCGCCTATGCAAACGGCCGGGATGCCGCACCTGCAGTGGAAGAAAGCCTGGCCTCTGAGCTTGCCCTGCTGCAGGAGCTTGCGGATCTGACCAGCGAAGACGTGCAGCAGGCGATCGACTACCACGGCTTCCTGCCACGCTGGGAAACGACGCCCTGCGACCTTGCGGCCGACTATGCGAAGCGGCTGGAGGAGCTCCCGCAAAAGGGCTTTGGCATCTACGCCAAATACCATACCTTCCAGCTGCAGGGTGACAAGATCGTGCCGGTGCGTTATCCGGACCGGCAGCAGCTTGACGATCTGTTCGGCTACGAACGTGAGCGCCGCCAGATCATCACCAACGTGGAAGCCCTGCTCAGCGGCCGGGGATGCAACAACATGCTTCTTTACGGCGATGCGGGCACCGGCAAGAGTTCCACCATCAAGGCGGTCGCCAACGCTTATGCTGATCAAGGGCTGCGCCTGCTGGAAGTGAAGAAGAATCAAATCGAAAAGATTCCCGCCATCAGCGATGATCTGGCCAGTCTGCCCCTCAAGTTCATCCTCTTCATCGATGACCTGAGCTTTGCCGGCGGCGATGACAACTTTTCAGCGCTGAAAGCCATCCTGGAGGGCAGCGTCTCTTCCGGCGGCGACAACACGGCAATCTTTGCCACCAGCAACCGCCGTCATCTGATCAGAGAAAGTATGCAGGACCGCACCGGCGATGATCTGCACGTCAACGACACGCTGCAGGAGACCTCCTCGCTGGCGGCGCGCTTTGGCCTGACCATCGTCTTCCAGCGTCCGGACAGGGAAGGCTACCTTGCCATCGTGGACGAACTGGCTAAGCGCTACGGGCTCGATATGGCGCCGGAGGAACTGCACCAAAAGGCTGAGACGCATGCCCTGCGCCATAACGGCCGGACGCCCCGGCTGGCCAAACAATTCGTCGAGTTGTTGAAAAGCGGATTATAAACATGCAAAAAGCGGGCTGTCGTTTGACAGCCCGCGGGATGCCCGTCGATCAGACCGATGAACTCCATATTGATACTTTCTTGCCGAAATACAGCAGGTTCGTTGACAAGGCAGATCAAAAGGGTGAAAATGACAGGAGAGTCACAGTTCATAACCTGCCCGAATCTATGATTTGGCGCGCAGGTCAGATACAGAAATCACAGCGCTTTAGCGCGTGGTGATTTTTCAGTTCTACTGCAAGGAGGCTGTTTTGGAACCGGAAAAGCAAGTCGGCAGATCGACAGGCAAGGGAATTCTCATCGCCCTGCTATGTTCCTTTTTCTTTTCCTGGCAGTCACCCATCACCAAGCTTTTGATGCGTGAACACGTTTCTTCCATCGACTGCGTCACCATGCTCTTTCTCTTCGGTGCGGTCCTGGTCAACCTGATCACGCTGTCCTCCCCCCGCCGCAAAGAAATTTACCGTGACTGCATCCGCTGCAGCAAAGCGCTGGTGCCCATGGCGCTCATGAACTTCTTTGTCAGCGTAGGGATTTTCTACGCCCTGCGCACCCTCAGTGCCGGCGTCGTCTCGGTGCTGCTTTATATGTCGCCGGCTTACGTGTGCATCTTCTTCATGATCACCAAAATCAAACCGGTCAGCCGCCTGAACAAGGTGGCCGTTCTGCTGTCCATCGGCGGCTGCTGCCTGGCTTTGAACGTATTCAATACGCCGCTAGCAGAACTCTCTGTCAGCGGGATCCTCTTCGGCCTGCTGGCCTGCGTCGCCTTCGGAAGCTATCAGCTCGTTGCAGATCTGAAACTCCCCGGCGACCTGCAGCAGCTTTCAATCATCACCGTCGGTCTGACTGTCGGAGGCATCGTCGGCAGCATCATCAACCCATCCATGTACATCCGGCTACCGCAGCTTTCCCCGCTGGCGCTGGGCCTGTTCCTGCTTTCCGTCGTCATGACCAAGATCGTACCGCTTCTGCTGGAAGTCCGCGCGATCTCCATCATCGGCTCGGAACGCGCCTCGGTCATCCTCTCCATGGAGGTCCCCTGGACGCTGCTCCTTGCCTATTTTACTTTAGGCGAAACCATGCTTCCCAGCCAGCTGGCCGGTGTAGGACTCGTCGTCCTCTCGGTCATTCTGCTGCAGAAAAAATAGAAAGCCGCCTTCTGCCAGGCTCTGCTGCGCTGCAGCAGAGCCTGTCTCACCCGTCTGCTTCATGCCGCCCCTGCACGCGAGAAGTGGCAGCGAGGCGCTCCTTTTCACGAATCACAAAGCAGGTGGACACAATCACGATCACCCCACCCAGAATCTGCAGCCAGCTGAGCGACTCTCCTAAGAAGATCCACGCAAAGACTGCTGTAGGCACCGGCATCATGTTCGCAAACAGCGCCGAGGGCGTCGGCCCCAGCTGATGGATCCCCGCCACCAGAATCAGATAACCCAGACCGGCGCTTCCCAGCCCCAGGTAGATCAGGCTGCCGGTGATCACAGGCGTAAAGTCAGAAGCCGGCGGCATGGACCAGATGGCATACGGTGCAAAGAGGACCACTGTGCAGAGCAGCTGATTGAACGACAGCGACAGATCCGAATACCCGCGCCCGGCCGCCCTGGCCGTAAGAAAGTTGTAGCCATTCCAGCAGAAAACGGCGCCGAGAGCCAGCAGATAGCCCCAGGCGCTGCCATGCAGCAGACTTTTCATATCGGCGCCCAGAACCAGAATGATTCCAATGATAGAAACCAGAATTCCAACGGCCATCCTGCCGGAGGACCGCCGCCCGAGAAAGATTCTCTCAATGAGAATGGAGACGACCGGTACAAAGGACAGCACGATTGTGATCATCGAAACAGGGATATAATCCATGGCCGTGTATTCGCAGTAATAGTAAAGCCCCTGCCCCACAACGGCGCAGCCGGCGAACAGAAGGATATCCCGCTTGTGAAAGACAAATTTCCGGTCGAAGCAGAGCTTTAAAACCAGCAGGACAATAAAGCCCCCGGTATATTTCAGAAACATCAGTGTCAGAGGATGGAACACCCTCAGTACCTGCTTGGATACCGAATAGTCCAGCCCCCAAAGGCAGACCAGCAAGGTCATCCATAGATACATTCTCTGCTTCGCATGCATAGTTCATACTCCCTCACCTATTACTATATTATCGGCGTTATCACATAGATGCAAGCCTCCTGCATCCCCTCCTTCTCATTCCCTGCAAACCGTACCCTGCAGGCCCCCTGCGCCGCTGTCCACCCGGCTGCGCTGCTCTGCCGGGTTTTTCCGGTGATACCGGCGCAATGCCGGCCGTCAGCGCGGGACCTGCACAAACGAAAAGAGAGAACAGCCGCATGGCTTTCGGCCGTTCTCTCTTTTATCCGTAATTTCCTTTTTGCCCGCATCAGATCTTCAGACTACACCGGTGCACCGGTGCGCAAGCGGCACGATCAGCAGGCAGGCTGCACTACATGCCGGAAGCCGGCGCATCCGTATTCTGCGATGTCGAACCGCCGGCGCCTTGGCCGGCTGCCTCACCGTCATCTGCAGCGGCCGGGGCACTGACGGTGATTTTGACCACCTTGGTGTAAATTCTGCCGCTGTAGGGGTTCTTCGCCTTATAGGTGATCGTGTACGTACCCTCATCCGTGAAGCTGAACGTCCTGTCCGCCGTCAGGGTTGTGGTCTCCTTGTTCGGCGCAGTGACCTCTGCCGTCACAGCGATCTTCTTCCCGCTCTTCACGAGCTTCGCTGTCACGCCGCGCAGCAGATCAACCGAGGCATTCTGCTCCTGGGTGGTCTGCACAGCCGTCGTGCCGCTGATATCGGCAGCCGAGGAATCGATGATCTGCACCTTGATGGTCTTGTAACCCTTCCGGCAGTAAGCGGTTCCCGCCTGGTATTTGATGGTATAGGTTCCCAGGCGCTTTGTGTTCATGGAAGTCTTCCTGCCGCTGCGCTTGATCCACAGCACCTTCAGCGAGCTGCTGATATTTTCGTTGGCATTGGGATTCACAGCCTTAACCCCGCTGTACAGCTTGTACTTGCTGCCATACTCAACCTTCTTGGAAGCAGCACGGATCCTGGCACGGCGCAGCTTGAAGTTGGGGTTGCCCTTCGTGGGATCGGTGGGATCCCATCCGCTGTGCGAAGTGATCTTCGCCGGCTTGCCGAGCTTATCCTTCCTGGAGGAACCGCTGAAGATGGTCACCTTGGTGCCCGCTTTGCAGTGCTTGTACACCCACTTGGCATCGATGACCGCCAGACGAACGCAGCCGTGGCTGGCCGGCCGCCCCAGCTTGTTGTACTCGGTGATATTCTGTTTTGCCTTGTTCCGGGCATAATACCAACACGAATGGAACAGGTAGTCCCCGTTGAACTGGGAAACATACTGTCCCCAGCATCCTTTCATATTGAGCCATCTCCACTTGGATTTTACGCGGTAGGTGCCTGACGGCGTCGGGGTGCTGGACTTACCGACTGAACAGCGCATGGCACGTACCGCTTTCCACTTCCTGCCGACGTGCTTGTACACTGTAACGACGCAGGTCCTCTTGTTGACCTTCAGCCAGTATGTGCTTCCCTTGGCCTGGGCCTTTTCGCCGGTGAAGGAAAAGCTCATTGTCACTGCGATCAGCAGTGACAGCAGCAAAGCTGCGATTCGTTTCGTTCCTTTAGTCGTTTCCATATTCACATTGTCTCCTTGCTCTATTTACACGGCGCAGGCGTCTGCCGCATGCAGCATGTCCCGCCGTTCAGCCTCTCTATTATAACAAACGGAAGGTGAAATGGAAGATGATACCGTCATCATTTTGCCGCCGTGGTATGACGTTCCTTCGGAGCAGCGCCCTGCAGCTTCTCCTGCAGCTCCTTCCGGCCGGAAACGCCGGTCTTTTCGTAGATGTTGTGCACATGGCGCTTGACCGTGTATTTGGAGATGAAAAGCTCTTCGGCGATCTCTTCATACGTCCTGCGTTCCAGGATCCTGCAGGCAATCTCCTCCTCCCGCGGCGTCAGCCCGTAAGCGGGATCTATCCAGGGTGCCCCGGCGGCAGGTGCCTCCGCCTGCTGACCGGCGTCCGCTTCCTTGTAGAAGAAATACAGCAGCACCAGCAGCGCCGCACTCTGCATCACAAAGAGGATATTATTAAAATCCGCTGTTCCCGACCAATCCTCATAGCGGAAGAGGCCATGGAAAATCCGGATGGAAACGATGCCGTTGTACAATCCCAGCGCCATATTGATGCCGCTCTGCAGCAGGGTAATCCACAGAATCCGGCCGCGCTGCAGATGATGCCAGGCCATGACCGAAAAAACGCCTGTCACGCCGACAATCGCCGCGGTCATCAAAAGCTGAATCACAGTCAAAGGGACAGCGCTTCCTGCCGGCAGATAATCCTCCTTCATCAACAGCAGGTAACCGTACAATCCCACGGCAAACACGGCAGTCACCGCAAAGCTTCCAAAGCCCCGCAGCCTCTTTTTTTCTCCTTCCTGCTCCTCCATCAGATAGGTCAGATACCGGAACCAGAACACGTTCGCGATCATGCTGCAGAAAACATCCATCCCCCGCGTCAGGAGATCATATTCTTCAGACTGCGTTACAAGAGAATCAAAATAGGACAGAAAATAGACGGTGTTGACCAGCAGCATGCCGATAACGACCATCGATACCGACAAAATCCGCTTCTTCAGCAACTCATCGACATGCCGGTAGGCCACCGCCGCCAGGACAATAGAGGCAGCCGCAAAAACCGCCATGATCAAATAGGTGAATAAAACAAAACGCTCCATGATCAGCCACTCCTCAATCTTAAGTATAACAACACCCGGCCGGAAACAAAATTGTTCCGGCCGGATATTCTCTTGACTAATCAGCTGATTATGTTGCTGTTTTTCCTCTTTGCATCCTGGCTGCATCCTATTACAGTGCGGTATTGACTGCTGCAGCAACATCCTCCATACCCTTGGTCTCCATCTGCAGATAGTCGTTCATCTGCGCCAGCATATCGGCACGCGCTTCCTGATAGGCTTTGATGGCCTTGGTATAATCCGGACTGTCCGATCCGTACTGCGCTGCCATCTCCTTGGCGGCCTTCCAGGTCGGCAGCATCCTGGCAGATTCTCTGCCTTCGTTCCAGCCCCACGTGTTCCGATTCCGTTCACAATTGACGGTTGCAAGCAGCTCTTCGCAGGAATAATCGCTGTAGCTGAAGGCCGTTGCATCTGCATAGCCGTACAAGCTGGCTGCTGCATCGAAGGTTTCTTCTTCAGTCACCTTGCCGGCCTGCATATCACCGATCACCTTATCCATCGCCGAGACATTCGGCTGTGCTGTCTGATGAAGGACGGTTACGTCACTGCCCACAAGGCCCATACAGGTATCCTGGATGTCGCCGAACGCTTTCAGGGAAACTTTGTTCAGTGCAGCACCCTCATCGATGATCTTCTGCTTTTCGGCCGTGCCGGCGCCTCTGCTGCAGGCCGCTGCGTAACGTGCGTTGATTGCTTTTGCCTTGGCAAGCAGTCTGCCGCCCGCTGTTCTGAGCTGCGTCAGGCTGTCGCTGTACGCTTTGATCTGATCAGTATCTGCCAGCTCATCCGTACCCTCCAGCGCGGCTTCCATCGTATTGCAGCGATCCCCAAGATCCAGCTCCAGAGCCGGCTTCGCATCCAGATCCTCTGCCAGCGCGCCGTAGTAGCCGATGTTATAGTGCATCAGCGCCTTTGAATACGTGGTGCTGTTGTCATACTTGGTATGGTAACGATCCACCATCCACTGCCCCGAAAGGGATTTCTTCGGCGTGGCGACAGGATCATCGAAGTCAGGCATGTTGATGACACACGGCACACCCTGTGACTGGTAGCTGATGCAGTCGCTCATGCCGCTGGGCTCATTGGAAAGGTCGGTGTCCTCCACTTTTGCTGTCGCAACGCCCTCTTTATAATACGGCGTCAGCTTGTTCAAAAGAGAAGTATCCTTTGAGAAATCCGATACCATTGTATCCAGCTCCGCAGAGGTCTGCACCACGCCCTGCCCCTGGGTCATGCCGCTCTTAATGGCCGGCATTTCAAAGTTGATCAGTGCCAGTGTTGTTCCCTGCCATTCCGGTTTAGCCTTGGTAATCATGTTCCAGGATCCGATGGCCCAGTCATCTGCCGAATCACTCTGGCCCCATTCTTCAGAACCGTGCGCCACGAAATAGATATCGTTCACAGGCTGATAATCCGCGTCCTTCATGGCTTTGGCTACGCCGCTGATCAGGCCGATGGCGGTACAGTCATCGTTGAGTCCGTAGAAGTACTTGTCATAGTGTCCGCCGAATACGATCTGCTGGCCGGTATTGCCGCTGCCTTCGATCTTGCCGATGACATTATAGGATGTGCCGCCATTGTCTACGACTTCACTGTCCACGTACATATCCGCTGCCGCATCGGCGTCCTTTTCCAGTGCACGCTTGATCTTGCCCGCATCCTTCGGCGAAATGCTGGTGCAGGGAATCAGATGACTGTTCGCGCAGATATCCTGCACGTTGACAGCATCCCAGCTCTTCTCGCTGCCCTGTCCCAGAAGGCCGTAGCCGCCGCCTCCTTCTGCAAGACCGGACGTGTTGGGCCGCTGATAGGTAATGATCGCACTGGCACCCTGATGGTAGGCTTCCGTATAAGGCGTATCAATCCAGGAATCTTCCCACTGGTTGACTGCGACGAGCACGATTTTGCCGTTCATGTTCTTTTCGCCGGTCTTCTCATAGTAAGCCTCATAGTCGGATTCATAGCCGTTTCCCATGTCGACAACAGCCTGCTTCAGATGGCCGTTATCCTCATACAGCGACTTGTTCTCCGCCTTGGCTGCCTGCTGTTTTGTGCCTTCGGCCGGGTAGGAGATCATATCATCGATCTCGACATTCCTGCTCTCCTCGCCGTCCCTGTAGCTGATGGACAGTGTGGCTTCGTTGAACTGCCATTTGTCTACCGTGACCGGTACCTTCTCCACATCGACGAGTCCGATTTTGTCGAACTGCTTCTTCAGGTAGTTGGCCGCTCTGTGTTCTGCATCACTGCCGGCATTTCTAAAACCTTCGTCACTGTCAAAGTATTTCTCGTCGTACGCCAGCGTGTAAGCCACCTCTCTTGCGTACGATTCATCGATGTTGGCCGTCAGCTTATCAATGTCATCCTTGGCTGGATTGGCCGTAATGACCTTCACAGTGCAGGTGGCCGTCCTGCCGTTGACTGCTCTGGCCTTGATGGTTGCCGTTCCCTGTTTTCCTGCAGTAACAACGCCCTTGCCGCTGACCGCAGCCACCGATTTTCTGGAAGTGCTCCATACAACCTTTTTAGAGATCAGCTTTTTCGATGGTGAAAAGCTGACAGTAAGCTTCTTCGAGGCCCCCTCTTTGAGCGTCACCTTCGATGATGACAGCTTGAGGCTTTTCACATTGCCGGTCTTAGCGGCCTTTACCTTGATGGTATAACTGCTCTTTCCGCTGGAAGCCTTCACGGCGTAGCGATAGATCTTTCCTTTTTTTACCTTCTTGTCCTGCAGCGTCCGGCTTCTGGTCGTCCTGTACTTCCTGCCGTTGCGATAAACCACATAGCTTTTCGCCCCGCTTACCCTGCTCCATGTCAGCTTGATGGTGTTCGGGGACGTTCCGAGCCCGTAAAAGACCGCCGGGGCAGGCTTCTTGACCGCTGCATCAGCAGCAGCACCCGGAAGCGCCGGCATAAAGACGGCCGCCATAGCGAGCGCCAGCAGTACCACCAGCATCGACTTTGCCTTGGATTTCATCATAAATCCTCCTCTCGAACAAACATGCAACATTTGACCTGTGCGCCAAATCATAGATTTGGGCAGGTCATGAACTGAAAAATCAGATTGGTTAAACCATCTGTCTGACAGTATCAAATATTCTAACAATTTGTTCGGCTCCCGCAATGGCCCATGGTGGTCCATTTTGATAAACGCTGCAATTCCAAGGTTTTTACAGCAATAAGGCGGACACAGACAAAACAGACATTTTTTCGAATTACTCGTCACTGATTTCCCTTCTACTTATCTGTTGAATAAATAAGACGCAGAAAAGCGGATACGGGCAAAACCTTGGACTAATTAAGGAAAAAAACAGAAAATGCTAATTACCTATTCTTTGTATTACTGGATCAGGATTGACTGATAAACTACAAATATAAACGTCTGTGTAAAGGAGTGAAATAAAATGCAAGGAACAAAGATCGATGATTTATATGAATACCTATCCAATGGCCACGAAATATCATTTACGTATAATGGCATTGAATATTCTATGGAACCCGAAACAGATGCTTTTACAATCTGGGAATATGGCAAAACTTCCCAACGTATTTGCAGATATGCGATTCTGGAATCATGCGATATTAAAGCAGCAATACGAGATTTTTTAAACACAAAATGCTTTGACGGAAAATCTTTTATGGAAATAGAAAAAGAT
>OMZN01000108.1 GCA_900315555.1 uncultured Eubacteriales bacterium | reverse complement strand
GCAGTGTGCCGCAGCGGTCTTTTTGTACTTTTTTTGTGGCCTGATATTTTTAGTTGCAAAATGGAGAGGTCAGTGGTACCATATGAATAATTTGAAAATCAAAATAAACATAAATCAAAACAAACATGTACAGAAGGAACGAAAAACGAAGAAAGTAAAACGTAGGAAGTAAGATGACTGAGGACAGAAAAAGACAGCAAGAGGAAGGCAGGAGATGAACAGATACAATGCAGTGCTGCTGGATTTTGACGGAACCGTCATGGATACCAACCGGATGATCATGAATTCCTGGCAGTATACGTACAAGCAGGTGACCGGCAGACCCGGGGACGAGGCGTTCATTTATTCCACCTATGGCGAGATCCTTTATGACTCGATGAAGAAGGCTTTTCCCAATGAGGATACGGATCAGTGCGTCGCTTACTACCGGGGCTACCAGAGAGATCACTTCCTCGAGGAAATCCGCCTGTTTCCGGGTATGAAGGAAGCCATCGCCGGCATCAAGGCGCGCGGGCGCAAGACGGCGCTGGTCACGTCGCGGATGCGGAAGACGACAATGCAGGGCGTGGAGGCATTCGGCCTGGACGGTCTCCTGGATACCGTCGTGGCGGTGGAGGACACAGAGGAGCATAAGCCTGAGCCGGCGCCGATCATAAAAGCGTTGGAACGGCTCGAGGTGCAGCCCGAGGAAAGTCTGATGGTGGGCGATTCCCAGTATGATCTTTTGTGCGCGGAGCGCGCCGGGGTCGACTATGCCATGGTATCCTGGACCGCCGCGGGCGATGCGCTGCGCCGGCTGGGAAAAACGCCGGACTATACAGTGCAGGAAGCGGCCGATCTTCTGAAGATCATCTGAGGCAGCATGATGATCGAGGCGGCATGATGATCGCCGGGCTGATAATGACAGTATAGAAATACCGTCAAAGACAGTGATTAAGAAGCAAACAGTAGAGACAGTAAGGAGAAGAACAATGGTAGGAATCAGCAAGGATTATATTGATGAGGTTGTCGATGAGAAGGGGCAGCTGCAGAGCATCTCCTTCAAGAACATCGAAAACTTCAATTTTGCTTATGATGTGGTAGATCGTATGGGCAGGGAGGATCCGGACAAGATGTGCATGCTCTGGGTGGATCCCGAACGGCATGAGCGCCGCTTTACCTACCGCGAGATGAGTGCATATTCCACCAAGACGGCCAATTACCTGCGGGATCTCGGCATCCGCAAGGGCGACCGTGTCATGCTGGTGCTCAAGAGACACTACCAGTTCTGGTTTGCCATCCTGGCGCTTCACAAGCTGGGGGCGGTGGTCATTCCGGCCACACACCAGCTGAAGAAAGATGATTTCCGCTTCCGTCTGCAGGCAGGCCAGCTGAAGGCAATCATCTGCACCGGGGATGGAGATACCGGTCTGGAAGCCGACCGCGCCATAGAAGAGGAGGGCGTTGATATCCTCCGCATTATGACCGGCATCCCGCGTCCGGGCTGGCATGCATTCGACAAAGAGATGGAAGCATATCCGGATACCATGGAACGGGAACCTGTCAACAGCGAGGAGCCTATGCTGATGTTCTTCACCTCGGGCACCACCGGCTATCCCAAGATTGTCACCCACAACTTCAAATATCCTCTGGGCCACTATATTACGGCCAAGTACTGGCAGCATGTGGATCCCGAAGGCATTCACTTTACCCTTTCGGACACCGGATGGGGTAAGGCGCTGTGGGGCAAGCTCTACGGACAGTGGCTCTGCGAGGCGGCGGTATTCGTCTACGACATGGAGTCCTTCGTGCCCAACGACTTCCTCAGCCTGTTCAATGAATACAACATCACCACCTTCTGTGCGCCTTCGACGGCGTACAGGGTGTTCGCCAAGCGGGATCTCTCCAAATACAACATCAGCAGACTCCAGAACGTTTCCACGGCGGGCGAGGCACTGAACCCGGAAATCTGGAAGCAGTTCTACGAGAAGACCGGGCTCAAGATCATGGAAGGCTTCGGTCAGACGGAGACCACGCTGACGCTCTTCAACATGTACGGCAGCGATCCCAAGCCCGGCTCCATGGGCAAGCCCAGTCCCATGTATGACATCAAGCTGGTGGACGAGGACGGCCATGAGGTGGCGCAGGGGGTGACCGGAGAACTCGTGGTTTGCACAGACAAGAACGTGCCCTGCGGACTCTTCTGCGACTATTTCGGCGGCACTGGACGCAGGGAAGACGTGTGGCATGACGGCATGTACCATACCGGCGATACGGCTTACATGGATGAAGACGGCTATTTCTGGTATGTGGGACGGACCGACGATCTGATCAAATCCACCGGCTACCGGGTAGG
>OMZN01000112.1 GCA_900315555.1 uncultured Eubacteriales bacterium | reverse complement strand
GCTTTCTTTCTCGGCTTCCTTTTCTTCCTGACCGGCTTCTCCGCCGGTCTCATCGGAAGCACTGCTTTCCATATTATCCTCAGCGGATGCTTCCTCCGCCGTTTTTACTGTCTCTTCGTTTCTGATGTCATCTTCATGCATCGTCATCCTCGTCATTACCTCCTGTTATCTTGAATGCATCACTGATGTTCTCTGTCAGATACTCGATAACCGATGTGATATGGGAATACCGCATCCTTGTCGGCCCGATCACGCCGAGCTTACCGACCAGCTTGCCGTTGATGTGATAGGTAGCTGTGATCACAGAGCAGTCGTTCATATTCTCATCATTATTTTCATTGCCGATCGTAATCATCAGACCGTCATCGCGATCGATGATCTTCCTGGCAAAGTCATCCTTCTTCTCGAGGAGTTCCATGAAGTTCCGCGCTTTCCCCACATCGCTGTATTCAGGAAGACTGAAGATGTTGGAAAGCCCCTCCATATACATGTTGACGTTGAGCATATCCTCCAGCGTCTGAAAGAATCTCGGCCGGATATCTTCGGCGTATTTCTGCAGCAGACCGGCATCGTGGAGAACGTCGTTGCGAATATCTGCCGTCAGCGCCTCATTGATGGTCTTGCCCTGATAGCTGTAGGTCATGGTCTTGGAGAGAAGGCGCAGTGAATCTTCATCGGGCTCGCCGCGCAGGCGCAGCACCTGATTGGTCACGCTGCCGCTCTCGGAAACGATCATCAAAAGCACCGCCTTGGGATCGATCTTAATGATCTTGATGTACTTGAGCCGCTCCTGCTCCTTGTCCGGCATCATCGCAAAGGATGTCAGGCTGGTAATATCGGAAAGCAGATTTGCTGCATGTTCCAGCGTTCTGCTCAACTCATGAATATTAGCGTCCAGCTTGGTGGAAATCATCTCTTTCTGCTGCTGCGACAGTTCGCTTTGCTGCATGATATTGTCCACATACAACCGGTATGCCTTTTCCGATGGCATCCTGCCTGCCGAAGTATGGGGATGTGTCAGATACCCCATCTCCTCCAGATCCGACATTTCGTTGCGGATGGTCGCGGCGCTGACACCCAAATCATGGTTTCGGGAAAGCGTTCTCGATCCGACAGGCTCCGCCGTGGACACGAAGTCACGAATGATGGCCTGCAGTATCTTCAGTTTTCTTTCAGTTAAATCCATGAATGTTCGCCTCTTTCTTGTTAGCACTCATTTAGTACGAGTGCTAACTTTACATTAAATATAATACCCTAAGCCAGGGATGTCAACCACTTCAATGCAATTTTTTTCTGCAAGCCTGACGCCGGCAGGCCGCCTGAAACGACATACCAGGCGGTGAGAAGAACCCGGTGAGTATAACAATAAAAAGACCCGCCGCAGAACATCAAAGCGGCGGGCCGAAAACAGCTGTTTGCAAAAGTTGTCCGGTCACAGGCGCATAGCTATGCTTCCTCTCCGAAGAACAGGGCAAGGTCATCATCAACGGTGCCAATCCCTGCAATACCGAAATTGTCTACCAGCACCTGGGCTACATTCGGCGAAAGGAAGGCCGGCAGCGTCGGTCCAAGGTGAATATTCTTCACGCCGAGATAAAGGAGCGCCAGCAGAACGATCACGGCCTTCTGCTCATACCAGGCAATGTTGAAGGCGATCGGAAGATCATTGATATCATCCAGTCCGAAGATTTCCTTCAGCTTAAGCGCAATCAGGGCAAGGGAGTAGGAGTCGTTGCACTGACCGGCATCCAGCACACGCGGAATGCCGTTAATATCACCGAGATCCAGCTTGTTGTATTTATATTTTGCGCAGCCTGCGGTCAGAATGACCACATCCTTGGGAAGGCGCTCTGCGAATTCCGTGTAGTATGCACGAGACTTCTGCCTTCCGTCGCACCCTGCCATGACGACGAATTTCCGGATCGCACCGCTCTTGACTGCATCGACCACCTGGTCGGCCAGGGCAAAGACCTGCTCATGGGCAAAGCCGCCGGTAATCGTTCCGGTCTCAATCTCCGTCGGTGCCGGACATCCTTTGGCCTGCTCGATGATGGCCGAAAAGTCTTTTTCCTCCCCATAGGCGCCGTCAATGTGTCTGCATCCGGGGAAACCTGCCGCACCGGTCGTCCAAAGGCGGTCTTTGTAGCTTGCTGCCGGAGGAACCACGCAATTGGTTGTCATCAGAATCGGTCCGTTGAACTTTTCAAACTCTTCCTTCTGTTTCCACCATGCGTTGCCGTAATTGCCGGCAAAGTGAGAATATTTCTTGAATGCAGGATAGTAATGGGCCGGAAGCATCTCGGAATGCGTATAGACGTCAACACCTGTTCCCTTCGTCTGCTCCAGCAGCATCTCCAGATCCCGCAGATCATGACCGGAGATCAGGATGCCGGGGTTCTTTCTGACGCCGATATCCACCGTCGTCAGCTCAGGATTTCCATAGGCGCCTGTATTGGCCTTGTCGAGAAGCGCCATGCCATCCACACCGTACTTGCCGGTCTCAAGAGTAAGCGCAACAAGGTCATCCACCGTAAGGGAATTATCCAGTGTCTTGGCCAGTGCTTTCTGTATAAAGGCATCGACATCTTCATTGTCCTGAAGGAGCGCATTGGCATGCTTGGAATAGGCTGCCAGTCCCTTCAGTCCATACGTAATCAGCTCGCGAAGAGAACGTATATCCTCATCTTTGGTGGAAAGAACACCGACGGTTGCAGCCTTGGCATCAAAAGCGCCGCGTGCATCGTTCCAGAGCGCCGCTTCCGGAAGCTGGTCCTTACTCTCAAGCTGGCCGAGCAGTTCTTCCTTAACGGAAAGGGTCTTCTCCACTGCCTTGATAATGGCTTCGCGGTCGAAATTCGCATTGGTAATTGTCGTGAAAAGGTTTACGGTCACCAGATGGTTGACCTTCTTATCAACGGATTTTCCTTCCTCACGCAGTCTCGTTGTCACGCAGGACAGGCCTTTCGTCACATAAACGAGCAGATCCTGCATTAACGCTACTTCCGGTTTCTTTCCGCAGACGCCGGCAACGGTACATCCCTTGCATCCGGCTGTTTCCTGACACTGATAACAAAACATCTTATTTTCCATCTTACAATATCCTCCTTGCTTTTCTCTTGCTGCTGCTTTCCAACGTTTTTTACGGTTTCTTATCCTGTGGCTTATGTATTAATCATATATTTTTTCAGAAAAAAATATGTGGTTACAGCAACGATTCTAAAAAATCTACAACTTTTTACGGCTGTTCAAGGCTGTTAAAGCCAAGCTGCTTATGACAGACTTTCGCGGAAATGAGTCTTTGCTGACTCCATATCCTGTACCACTTCAAGGGTGCCGAGGTAGTTACCGGCGCGATCCCGCACAGCCATGTACTGAACAAGCATCGTGCGCCCTCCTTTTTCCATCCAGACCGGGACAACATCACTGCGGTTATTTCTGAAATCATCAATGATCTGCCGCACCATCGGCTCAATCTTCGGCGGGTGGCAGGAAAATACCTCACGATCGATCGCCATGCGCGGGCGCTTAAAGACCTTGGGGCCTTCGTTGAAATAGCGGTTCATATTATCTGCATCAACAAAGCTGATCTCCACCGGAAGCGTGTTCAAAAGCGCCGTCAGCTGTTCCAGTGTCAGATGACCGCCGGGCATGACGATTTCCCCCTGCAGGGCAGCCGGCTGGACATCGGCGGCGCTTTCAGCCTCATCCCAGGATTCGTGCTCAGCCCCCAGGCAGACATCGTAGTCTTTGGCATCGTGATAGATGCTGTACCAGTCTTCTTTCTTGAAGTTGGCTGTACAAACCGGAAACAGGATGTTCTCTTCTTTATAAATCATCTCTTCTGCACGGGTGAGCACCGCATCGAGCCTTGTATGCCAGTCCTCGTCATGCGTCTTTTCCTCAGCGAGTGTACCCAGCGCATCACGGATCTCATCGTCCACCGTCCACATCACTTCAGAAGGTCCTGTTACGCCGTATTTCACCTTCAGCAGCGGATAGAGCAAATCCCCTTTCTTGGCATAATGAATGGAAAGCGCGCGAATCGAAGGAAGAAGGAACTCGTCTCTGGTCTCTTTGAACTGTGCCAGCAGTTCGGCAAGTGCCTCGTTTTCTTTTGTGAAGGTACACAACGGATGACCAGGGATCAATGCCAGTGCAGCCGTGCGGGTATCCTTGTCCATGCCGGCAGCGGCCTGACTTAAAGGCTTTTCGTTCCTCTCATCCTGCATCTTCTGCCGCAGAACAGAAGCTGCTACTTCCTTCTCGGCATCGGCAATCTTCTCCTCCCTCGTCGCGCCATGAAACAGCGCAGAGTGAACATCGCAGAGCTGCTGCACCTCAGCAAGCGGCGTGCCCTC
>OMZN01000113.1 GCA_900315555.1 uncultured Eubacteriales bacterium | reverse complement strand
TCCCGACGATGAAGCCGCTGGGCATGAAAGAGCACAAGTCCGCCGCCGACATCGATCTTTCCAAGGTAAAGATCGAGCCACAGTATGACGACGTCGACTTCGATACCTTCAGCAAGTCGGATTTCCGTGCGGTCAAGATCAGGAAGTGCGAGGAAGTGCCCAAGAGCAGGAAGCTGCTGCAGTTCACTCTGGATGACGGAACGGACGAGCCCCGCACCATTCTCAGCGGAATCAAGGATTACTATGCTCCCGAGGAGCTGGTCGGCAAGACCGCGATCGCGATCATCAATCTGCCGCCGCGCAAGATGATGGGCATCGAATCGAACGGCATGCTGCTGTCGGCTGTCTACGACTACGACGGCGAGGAAGCACTCAACCTGCTGCTTGTGGATGACAGCATTCCGGCGGGCGCAAAGCTGTACTAGACGATAAGACCAGGCAGGAAAACTCAAAGAGGCAGCCCTTATCTCAGGACAAATCTGAGGCGGGCGCCTCTTTTTTCGTTCGATGACTGTCAGAGGCACTTGGAAAATTCATAAAGTGGCGAAAAAGGAATTCCTGAAGAAAGGCTTTGCAGCTGCCTTAAAGACAAATCATCTGTCCCGCAGACAGATAGCGGAGCTGGCCGCCCATCTGCTTCTTCATGTACTGGTATTGCGCCAGGCCGGTGCAGTGGCAGGTGTAAAAAATCGTCGGACACTTGCTGAGGACAGCGGCAGCTTCATCCAAACGCGGGCAGCCGCTGTTTTTTTGTTCCGAAGGAAGTGTTACATTCTTAAAATGAAAGCCGCCGATGAGGACATCGGGCTGAAACCAGCTCATCAGGTTCAGGATGCCTTTATGAGAACAGCCGCTGAAGAGGATTGTCCTGCCGTCTTCCTGTATCTGCAGGTACTGTTCATGCAGGAATCGATCAGGGCGGGCCCGGTTGCCTGCCCCTTCCGTCAGCCCGGCACTGTCGATGGGGTAAGCGGGCGTTTTCTCATTGCAGGTAAAAAGCGACAGATGCGCATCGATAGAAGTGGTGTCGCCTGTGAGGATCAGGCGCGGATTGTCCGCCAGTGCCGGATCAAGGCCGATGTATCTGCCGGAGGGGGCATCAAAAAAGCGGCCGAAGGCATGTTTGTTCACGTAGATGGGCGCCCTGCTGTTGATGGCGAGGAAGCGCTGCAGACCGCCGCCATGATCATAATGGCCGTGGGAAAGCACAGCTATATCCACATCCTCAAGATGCAGTCCGCATTGTTCGGCGTTGTCGGCAAAAGCACCGCTCTGTCCGCTGTCAAAGAGGATGCGGTGTTTTTTCGTTTCGATATACAGGCTCAGACCGTGCTCTGCAGCATAGCCAGGACGGCAGGCCGTATTTTCCATCAGGGCGATGATCTTCATACTATGTTTTTTACCCCTTCATGCCCTGCCCAAATCTGTGATTTGGCGCGCAGGTCAGATACAGAAATCGCAGCGCCTGTGGCGCGTGGCGATTTTTCAGTTCATGCCCTGCCCAAATCTGTGATTTGGCGCGCAGGCCAGATACAGAAATCGCAGCGCCTGTGGCGCGTGGCGATTTTTCAGTTCATGCTGTATAATGGAAATCGACGGATAGGATGTATACGGCCTGTGCGCCGGGCCATGTGGCAGCCATGCCATCAGGCGAAGGCTGACTATGGGCTGCGCCGGCGGAAGAAGGCCTGCTTTGGGAGAAAGGAAGTTAGTTCATGCAGCATTATGAGGACGAGGAAAACAGAGAAGAAGATGTTGAGGAAGAGCCGCTGCCGCGGGTTGATCTTGCGGACTTTTCCAGCCTGATCGTGTTGGATCTAGAGTGGAATTACCCGGCAACGCGGTATCGCAGAGAGCAGCGGGGTGTCTGCCTGGGAACGGACATCATCCAGATCGGTGCCGTGAAGACCGATACGGCTCTCAGGAAGACGGACACCTATGATGAGCTGCTTTTCCCGAAAACTTATCCGAAGATGAACCATGCGGTTATCGAGGTAACGGATATCACGGATGCCATGCTTGAAGGGCGGCCGGTCTTCGAGGAGGAGGCACCGAAGTTCCTCGACTGGTGCGGGGAAGATGCTGCTTTCTTCACGTGGGGTGTGAGCGACATCGATGCGATTGCCGACTGCCTGACCTTCTATGGCATGGAAGAACGGGTCGGGCATCTGCCGCGCTGCTTTGATATGCAGGTAATGTTCGATGATCAGTTCACCGGTGAAGGACGCTCGTTCGCACTCAATTATGCCATTTGGAAGCTCGGCATCGAGCAGGACGGGATCGCGCACAATGCCTTCGGCGATGCACTGAACACCCTGGAAGTGATGCGCCGCTTTGACTTTTCGGAGGGCATCGAGTACTACGAGATCTAAAGCAGCAGCAATGGCTGTGTGCGGCAGCCTTTCCGCAGAAGAAGCGGTTAGAGATCCTTGATCTTTCGTGCAGGAACCCCGCCGTAGACCGTGCCAGCCGGAACATCTTTCGTAACGACGGCACCGGCGGCGATAATGGCGCCCTCTCCGATGGTAACGCCCTTTAAGATGGTGGCATTCGAGCCGATCCACACACGGCGGCTGATGTGAATGGGGCCGGGGTACATACTGGCCCGATGCGCAGGATCCGGATCGTGGTTGATGGTGGCGAGAACCACATTGTGTCCGATGAGCACATCGTCTTCGATGGTGACGCCGCCCTGATCCTGGATGCGCACACCGGAATTGAAAAAGACATGCTTCCCGATCCGCAGATTCTTGCCGCAGTCGGTGGTAAAGGGTGGGAAGAGGCGGAAGCTGTCATCGATCGGTCGTCCCGTGATCCGGTGCATCAGCGCGACGATCTCCTCCGGCGTGTGGTACCGGCTGTTCAGTTCGGCCGTCAGCCTCATGGCTTCCTGTGATAGTTTCGACATATATTGGTGGATTTCCGAACCCGCCTCGACTTTTTGTCCGCTGTCCATATAATCCAAAAAATCTTTTAAAGTCATCAAGATGGGATACCTCCGTCATCATGATACATGATGCAGCGCCTGGCTGCAAGGGCCTGCATCATTATACGCGGGCCGGCGGAGACAGGCAGTCACAGATTCATGGCGGCAGATGGACATCATGCCGGATGCCGCTGCCTGATGAAAGCCGATGACAGTCTTGACAAATGATATCAAAATGATATCATAAAGATACAAAAAACACATGGTCGGTGATGCACTTGGTGCCGGGAGGGAAGAAAAATGAAAGAAAAGATTTTAACAACGAAAAAGAATGGGATGGCGGTTTTGCTGCTGGTGATCGCCCTGTATGTTCTCGCAGTGCTGTTGCTTGCCCGTACTGCAGTGGAAGGTGGCTCTTTATTGGTCAGCGGCGTATGCATGGCCTGGCTGCTGCTGGGATGGATCCTGCTGCCCGGCTTGAAAATCCTGAAGCCGCAGGAAGCCATGGCGCTGACGCTGTTTGGAAAGTATGTGGGAACCATTCGAGGGGAGGGTTTTTATTTTGTGAATCCATTCTGCGTCGGGGTGAATCCGGCGGCCAAAACGAGACTCAGCCAAAGCGGTGACGCCGGTGAAGGCGGAAAATCCGTGTTCTTGAAAAATGCAAAGGGAAAGAACGAACAGGCACAGCCGGTCAGCAGGAAGATCTCGCTGAAGGTGATGACGCTGAACAATAATGTGCAGAAAATTAATGACTGTCTGGGCAATCCGGTGGAAATCGGCATTGCCGTGATGTGGCGCGTGACCGATACGGCGAAAGCGGTGTTCAACGTGGACAACTATAAAGAATATCTTTCGCTTCAGTGCGACAGCGCACTGCGGAGCATCGTCCGGAATTACCCTTATGATACGGCGCCGGGCATCGATACCACGGGAGACGGCGAAGCCGATGAAGGAAGTCTGCGGGGATCCAGCGAGATCGTTGCGGGCAGGATCCGCGATGAGATTCAGGAAAAGGTCAGCGAAGCCGGCCTTGAGATTATCGACGCAAGGATTACCTATCTGGCGTATGCCACAGAGATTGCAGCAGCTATGCTGCAGAGACAGCAGGCGGCGGCCATTGTTGATGCGCGCACGATGATCGTGGAAGGCGCGGTCGGCATGGTGGAGATGGCGCTGGAACGTCTTAACGAAAAGGAAATCGTCGAGCTCGATGAGGAACGCAAAGCGGCGATGGTATCTAATCTCATGGTGGTTCTATGCGGCAGTCATGAAGCGCAGCCTGTCGTGAATGCGGGCAGCTTGTACTGATTGACAGCAGAGGTGATGGAAAGTGTTTGAACAATGAAGAAAAAGCAGGTGCCGCTGCGGCTTTCGGAAAAATTGTATCAGGCGATTGCGGCCTGGGCAGAAGATGACTTTCGTTCCGTCAACGGGCAGATCGAGTATCTGCTGACGGAGTGCGTCCGGCAGCGCAGAAAGGATGGGAAATACGTGGGACAGGAGATTGATGTCCCGCCGGACTTGGATCTGAAGTGAACTGCCGGGCGGACAAATGCGTTCCTGCCGGTGTACGGACAGCAGCAGGAGAAAGCAATGTATTCGGTGCTATGATGCGCCAAAATTATTAATATGCCCTGAATATACTATTGACATGTTTCGGCAGCATAGGCTATGATACAGATATCATATGACTGACGGATATGTGGAGAGTACCACGTGGAGTATGATCATAGAAGAAGCCGACCGTCTGGGCGAAAAGCCTGGGTTTGCGGCTTTTTTCTTTTGGAATCGGCAGGCGTGCTGCCTGCCGGCGGGACGCGGTCCCGCACCACGGAGGAAATTATGGAAAACAGAGTCGTACGAGCCGTTTTGCCGGCTCTTCTCATCCACGTAGCTATCGGAACGGTCTATTGCTGGTCGAGCTTCAGCGGCAGCCTTGCTGAACTGCTGGGCGTCGAGCAGAGCGTCATCACATGGGCCTTCAGCATTGCCATCTTCTTTCTTGGCATGTCAGCTGCTTTCATGGGACGCATTGTCGAGATGGATATTCGCAAATCGGCCTTGATCAGCTGTATCTGCTTTACCACCGGCTTCGTTGGAACGGGCTTTGTCGTTCTGTTCCACAGCTTCCTTTCGCCGGCAGCGGCCACGGTGCTGGTCTTCCTGCTTTACGGGGCCGTCATGGGCGTGGGACTTGGAGTCGGCTATCTGACACCGGTCAAGAACCTGATGCTCTGGTTCCCGAAGAACAAGGGCCTTGCCACCGGAATCTCCATCATGGGCTTCGGCCTTGCCAAGGCCATCGGCAGCCCGGTGATGAACCTGCTGCAGGAAAAAACGGCATTGTCCAATATGTTCTTCATTCTGGGCGCTGTCTACTGTGCTATGATTCTGGCAGCGCATTTTATGATCAAGAAGCCGGCCGGCTGGGTGGAGACACCGCAGCGCAGCAGGCACGTGATCAGGAACAAGCCGCTCTTTGCCGGTATCTGGTTCATGTTCTACATCAATATCACCTGCGGTCTGGCGCTGATTTCCTATGAGAAATCCATCCTGCAGATGTGCGGTCTCGGTGTTGTCTCCATCAGCCTGATTCAGTCTCTGACCGCCGTATCAAATGCGGTGGGAAGGATCGGCAGTTCCACCATCAGTGATTTCTGCAGGGATCGCAATACGATCTACAAATTTATCTTTACCGCTTCCATCATCGTAACGGTGCTGGCGGTTACCACCAATGCGATCGCTGCGGCATCCGCCGGTGTCGTCATTGCCCTTCTGCTGGTGATCAACTTCGGTTACGGCGGCGGCTTCAGCACCCTGCCGGCGCTGCTGGAATCGCGCTTTGGCATGGAGAACATCAGCCAGATCCATGGATTGGCGCTGTCGGCCTGGGCGTTTGCCGGACTCAGCGGCAACCAGATCACGGCGCTTTCGCTGCGGCTTACCGGCGGCTACCGGATGATGCTCTTTGTCATCTGTGGTCTGTATATCGTGGCGCTGATCGTTTCCCTGCGGTTGAACAAGATGGCCGCCGAAGCCTCGGAGGAGATCATCGAAACTGAAAACGCCATGCAGAAGAAGGCCGCCTAGAGAAGGCCGTGCAGAGATTTTTCTGTTGGTAATCTCCTTAAAGCATGGTATTCTAGTACTATATCAGGAATATTGGATACGACAAGGAGAACACCATGGCTGAGAAAGCAAAGGATCTTACGATAGAAGAGATCAAGAAAGCGGTTGTGAAAGTCTGCAGCAACTATAATGTCGCCAAGGCGGCACTGATCGGATCCCGCGCCGAGGGGACGAACCGTCCCGATAGTGATGTGGACTTGATTATGGAATTTGACGGACTGTGCTCCCTGGTGGACGTGATTGAGATGAGGGATACCCTCAGCAAGATGCTGGACCGCCCGGTAGATATCACCCACGGCGTTGTCCGCCAGAGAAAGTACTTTGAGATCGGACGGCAGATCCTCCTCTATGCGATGGACGACAAGGACATTCTGATGCCGATCGAACAGGAGGAGTGAAAGATCCCCTTACAATGCAAGACGAAGAAATCCCGGTTGGCAGCAATCGGGATTTTTCCTGGATTAATTTTTCCCGGGGAGGGGGCGCCGGCGCCCGCCTCGATTGATGCATCGAAAAAATCGACAAAAGAAACAAGAGAAAGGACGAAAGAGAGCAGCCGATGAAGACATTGACCATTAAGACCGATACACACACGCAGATGAAGGATATCACACGCGAGGTACAGCAGCTGGTTACGGAAAGCGGCATCAGGGAGGGCGTATGCACCCTGTTTGTGCCTCACACCACCGCGGCTGTTACCATCAATGAGAATGCCGATCCCGATGTGGTTCGCGATTTCACGATGGAGATCAACAAGATTGTGCCGTGGGAAGATGGCTATCGCCACATGGAAGGCAATGCTGCCGCCCACCTGAAGGCCAGCATGATCGGCTTCTCCGAGACGATTTTCGTAGAACGGGGGCAGCTGGTGCTGGGCACCTGGCAGGGCATCTATTTTGTGGAGTTCGATGGCCCCAGGACAAGGAAGCTGCATGTGCGTGTTTCCGGTACTTCTCCGGCGATGCCGCTGTAAGCAGGGCGCCGATGGCGCATGTATGCTGCACGGATCGGATGTGCCGTGAGGCTGCATGGGTCGGATGTGTTATGAGAAAAGAAAGTAAAGATAGAAAGCAGAACTAGAAGGAAAGCAAATGGGAGAAATCAGAAATATCGTTTTTGACATGGGCGAAGTCCTGATGGGCTACCGCTGGGAGGCCATGCTGCAGGACTATGGCCTTTCCCGGGAGAAGGCGCTTGAAGTGGGACATCAAATGTTTGATGAGGGCAGGGATCTGTGGCATATCTTCGACCTCGCCGACAGAACCGATCAGGAATTGATCGAGGAATACCAGCGCCGCTTTCCGGAAAACGGGAAGTATATCGCCTGGTTTATCAGGCACGGAGAGTATATGCATACGCCGAGACCGGAGATATGGGAAATGGTGCATGGCTTGAAGGAGAAAGGATACGGGATTTATCTTTTGTCCAACTATCCGGAGAGCCTGTTCAAAAAACATACCCAGTACTGTGACTTTATGGAGGATCTGGACGGCATGATGGTATCCTACATGATCCATATTGCCAAGCCGGATCCCCGGATCTTTCAGGCGCTCTGCGACCGTTACGGTCTGAAGAAGGAACAGTGCCTGTTTTTCGACGACAGGGCAGAAAATGTAGAGGGTGCCAGGGGCTTTGGGATGCAGGCGGAGCAGGTTGTCTCCAGAGCGTGGCTGGCCGCGCGTTTGACCGCTCTGCTGCAGGCATCGTATCCTGCGGCCGTGGATTGAATCAGAGCAGGCGGGCGTCCGCCGGGATTTGGAAGGCGGGAAAGCCCATCAGCGGCGTGCGGGTCTCCGGCCGGTTTTTGTGCAGGTAGTCTCTGACGAAATCCAGAAATTCATGTGCCTGTAGGGACATGGTGTCGGTCCGGTCCCAGACGATGGCGTATTCAGCATACTTGGCCGGGTCCACGATGACGCGGGTGGTTACCAGAGAGCCCGGCGTGTAGGTGGTGTGCGGGAAGACTGCGATGCCGCCTCCCTGTTCCACCATGGCCACGGCATCCATGAAGTCCGACATTTCACAGAAAATATCCGGCTCAGCATCGATGCTGGCGAACCATTGATGGATCGCCTCGATGCGATAGCGGCGGTGCGGGGTGATCAGAGGATGACCGACCAGATCCTGAAGAGGGATCTGGTCATTTTTGTTTTTCTCAGCCAGGGGATGCTTCGGTGGAGGCGCGGCTGGACGCTGATGCGCCCATAGGCTTTCTCCTCCCCGGCGGGCTGGACTCCAGCCTGGTCTGTGCGCTGGCTTCCCGGATCCTGGGCAAGCCGATCCGCACGTTTGCCATCGGCATGGATACCGACCCCATCGATTTAAAGTATGCCAAGAGCACGGCAGAATTCATCGGCTCCCGGCATATCTCTTACACCATGATAAAGGATGAGGTCCTTGCAGCGCTGCCCGAGGTCGTGGCCCTGCTGGGAACCTGGGACATCACTACCATCCGGGCCAGCATCGGTATGTATCTTTGCTGCCGGCGGATCCATCAGGATACCGATATCAAGGTGCTGATGACCGGGGAGATCTCCGATGAGCCGTTCGGCTACAAATACACGGATTATGCGCCGGATGCCGCAGCCTTCCAGCAGGAAGCGGAGAAGCGGATCCGGGAGCTACACAAAAGCTCAAAGTCGATTGCCCCGATTCGCACAACAGACTATAATGGATTTAAAGAAAAGGCAAGAAACGCCCCAATACAGAAGATTATTGATGATTTTGTAAGTGGTAAATCAATTGATCGCAAGGCATTGGGCGAACGCATATTGAAAGAATATGGTGTTGATGGTGTCCCGGTAAATATCAAGGATATGGCCGATTATGGATTTTGCAGTGTTCGTATCCAGAGCGGAAAACTCATTGTTACAGATTATAATTTGAATGCTAGTGACAAACGTAGTGTTCTGTACAAGATTAAAACAGCTTTTCATGAAGCTTTTCATGCAAGTGGTAATGGATTTCCAACCGACATTGATTCTATGGATCAAAGTCGCTGGTTGGATTTGGAAGAAACATTTGCAGAAAGTTCGGCGCATTACATGGCTTCACAATACGGTATTACAGATTTGACGCCATCGTACCCGGACAAACTTGTGAAAATGCTTCCAAGACTGAAGAAGCTTCCTGAATTTAAAGGATGTAAAACTATCGCTGATTTTGGAAAAGTAGCATAAAAAGCTCGTCAGGCCGGTGGCGGTTCGGTTTGGAAAGACATGTCACAACGGGCAATGCGAAAGCGATTCAAATTTGCCACATATACAAAGCAATATTTTCAAAGCATTAGAAAAGACGTGCCCGGTATGGTTGATAAGATTCTTGAAAATATGCCTGATTCTAAACAGCTTCGCAAAGACATGATAAATGATTTAACAAAAGCGATTTAACAAAAGCTATGGATAATGTCGATGCATACGGTTTTACGCTTGGTGATAATCAAGCACTTTTGCTAAACAATGCAGTTGCTGTTGAAATGGGGAAAATGGGGGTGCTGTAAATGATGCGTTATATTCCTGATGAATTGTTCGTAGATTTGAAGAACAAAGAAAAAGTGAAGAAAATCCTTGATGACATTCCCGACACATGTTTGAGGATCCCCGGAATCAAAACCATTGAGGATGGGATTAGGGAAATTAAAGAGATGGGAGAAACCAAGGTTGCAAATTTCCTTGGCCACAGGTGAGAAAAGCACGGCTGTTTGACCGTGCTTTTCTTATGCGCCGAAATCGTGGATGATGTTTATTAGTTACTTCTTAGGTGTATGACGTTGATACGAGTTTACTTTAGTCCCATCTTTTCGGATGTACTTTGATACTTTTACAGTCATCGGGCCTTTACGGGCAGGCTTTGCAAACAGAGTAAAACATCGATGTGGCTTTAGCCGGAAGGAGCAGAACTGGCTTGAGGAAAGAGGATGGGCGTATGAGGTGTTGCACAACCATCCAAACAATTCGCTTCCATCTAGAGATGATGTTCGTAAGTTATTTGAACGAGGTAAGCAGTCTGCATCAACAATATGCTGCCATAATGGGGACGTGTATCAGCTTGAGAAATTAAAACCG
>OMZN01000114.1 GCA_900315555.1 uncultured Eubacteriales bacterium | reverse complement strand
GCCGTCACGATTGATGTGAAGACGAAGGAAAACAAAAGTGCGCATTGACAGGAGCCCGGTTGATTCATTTCAAAACATAAAATCAGAATACAAATGCCTTTGTTGCTGTGAGCTGGTACGGCATCAGCAGGTAATGGTTTATTTAATAACTTTATCATATTAAAGGAGGTCCAACATGAAAAAGGCAAAATTGAAATCTGTATTGACGGGAATGATGACGGCAGCGTTGATGGCGGGATGCATCAGTCCGTTCGGCAGCGTGGTTCTGGCGGCAGATTCTTCATCATCCGCATCCGTTTCTTCCTCGGAGACACTGACCGGTGCCGCGAAGGACTGGCTGGTCGGCTTTGCCAATAACTCCGATACCTACAATTACTGCGCAAAGTTCAGAAGTTATCTTAAAGAGGCCACCGAAGCAAAGGGAATCCAGATCATGGTAACGGATGCCGGAGGAGATACCAATGTTCAGAATGGACAGATTGACGATTTTATCGCACAGAATGCCAATGTAGTTTCAGCCATCTCCAATGATTTTGATGGGTCAGTTCCGGCGCTGGAAGCGGCGGAGAAGGCGAATGTCCCATACGTTTCCTTTCTGACGTCAGTGAAAGGCGGAGATGATTATGATGGTTATATCTATGTCGGTTCGCCGAATGAAAACGCAGGTCAGGTCCAGGGAGAATATCTGGTCAAGAATCTGCCGAAAGACGCGCAAATCCTGTATTTTACCGGAGACCCGAATGATCAGCAGTACATCGACAGGAAGAAAGGCCTGACGGAAACACTGAAGCAGCGGAGCGATATCGAAATTGTGGATGAGTATAATGTCAAGAATTCCAAGGATAAGGGCATGAGTACGGCGGAAGACTGCCTAATGTCTTATGACAAGATCGATGCCATTGTCTGTCAGAACGATGATTCTGCTCTTGGTGTGATTGAAGCACTGAAATCAGCCGGAAAGTTGGACGGAAGTATCTTGGTTCTCGGCATTGACGGTTCGGATGATGCGCTCCAGTCCGTCAAGAACGGAGAACTGAGCATGACTGCCCTTCAGGATGCGAAGGCTCAGGCAGAAGCCGGCGCGGACGTCTTTGAGCAGCTGAGAGAGGGGAAAAATCCGAAGGATATCGATGACATTTACATTGATTTCCAGGCAGTCACCAGTGAGAACGTGGATGACTATCTGAAGTGACGCTGGGCAGGTGAAGTGAGTTTTTGCAGAATGCCTGCGTCGTGCGTAGGGACGGGAATGAGTGTGAAAAGGAATCCTTATTCCTGCATGAAAACGGCAAAACGCATGACGCAGGCATTCATTACGTTTCGGATTGCAATCTGAGGATTTATATGCTGTTTTATGAAAAGACCTGATCCTGCGCAGTTGAGAAAACAACCAGTCTGTTTCAGGATAAGACGAAAAAGGCAAGAGTATGAATGACATCAAGTATAAGAATCCTGATCTGCCAGTGGAAGAACGGGTCGATGATCTGCTGGCAAGGATGACTTTTAATGAAAAGATCGATCAGATTACCTGTCTGGTGACCATTACACCGGATATTCCGGATTTCTCTAAGCTCATTCCTGAAGGAATCGGAAATGTCGGCGCGTTTACTACAGCGGATCATGTCGAGAAGATTGCAGATTATGTTCAGAAACTGCAGGATTATCAGGTTCGCTGCACAAGACTTGGCATTCCGGCCCTGATTCACTGCGAAGCTTGTGCCGGAGCTCAGTTTACGGAGGCCAATGTATTCCCAAGTGCCATCGCGCAGGCATCTACCTTCGATCCGGATCTTATTGGTGCAATGGCGGAACTGATCGCCAGGCAATTAAAGCTGGTTGGATTCAGACAGGCATTGAGCCCTGTCATGGACATTGCCCGCGATCCGAGATGGGGCAGAATGACGGAAACGTACGGTGAAGACCCGGCTCTTGTCAGTGCGATGACGACCCGCTTTACGCAGGAGCTGCAGAAACAGGGGATCGTGGCGACGGCTAAGCATTTTGTAGGACATGGGGCTCCGGAAGGCGGCCTTAACATGGGACGCAGCATAGTGTCGGAACGAGAACTGGCAGAAGTTCACTGTAAACCGTTCCAGAGCGCCATCACAGATGCAGGTCTTGGAAGTGTCATGGAAGCATATTCGTCCTATGATGGAGAACCGGTCGTAGGCTCACATAAGATTCTGACCGATCTGTTACGAGGGAAAATGGGCTTCGCCGGTTTTGTCGTCTCGGATTATGTTGCGTTGGACAGATTGATTGACCCGTTCCGTGTGGCGGATGATTTCGGGGATGCCGGTGTACGGGCTATGAAAGCGGGTCTTGATGTGGAATATCCGCGTCCGAAGGGATTTACCTATGAGCTGAAAGAAAAGGTGGATTCGGGAGAACTCTCACAGGATGTGATTGATCAGGCAGTCCGCAGGGTCCTGCGCGCCAAGTTCGCAATGGGCCTTTTCGAAGACCCCTATCCACATCTGACAGAGCTGAAAAACTCTCTGCATCAGAAGTCGACCGATCAGCTGAATGAAAAGATTGCCTGTGAGAGTATTACGATGCTTAAGAACCGTCATCAGATGCTTCCTCTGGAACGGAGAAATGTTGGGAAAATCGCGATCATCGGACCGCATGCGGACAGCCTCAGAAGTTACTTCGGCACGTTTTCCTATCCTGCCTGCCTTGATATGACGGAAGCGAGGGAAGCGGAAGGGCAGGAATTTCCAGAGCCGGGACTTATTGTGTACGACTTCCATCAGGAATATCCCGGAAAAGTTCGTGATAGTTCACCGAAAGTGGAGATGCGGCTCAGAAGAGAGTTCCCCAGAAGCAGAACCTTGTATCAGGCTTTGAAAGAATATCTTCCGGAGGCAGAGGTCGTCTGCGCAAAAGGCATCAATGTCTCCGGATCTGATCTGGGTGATTTACAGCATGCGCTAGATGTTGCAGCGGATGCAGATATGATTCTTCTGACACTGGGCGGAAAGAACGGATGGGGATGCACTTCAACTGTCGGAGAAGGCGTGGATTCGACGGATATCGGACTTCCAGGACGCCAGGAGGAATTCGCGCAGAAGGTATATGCGCTCCGGAAACCGACCGTTGTGCTTCATTTTGACGGACGCCCTCTTTCCAGCCTATTTGTGACTACCCATTTTGATGCGATTTTGGAAGTCTGGCAGCCGGGTGAGATGGGAGGACAGGCATTATGCCGAATCCTGTTTGGTGAATCGGAGCCTGGCGGCCGTCTGCCGGTTACCGTTGCAAAGGATGCAGGTCAGATACCCTGTCACTATGCACTGCCGCGAGGAAGCGGCTTCGTTTCAGCCGGCCATACCGGAATGATTCGCAATCCGCAGGGATATTACAACGAAAGCGCCCGTCCCCTATATGGCTTCGGGCACGGCCTTACGTATACCACCTTCTCTTATTCAGAACTTAAGACAGATCAGGAACGTTACCATCCGAAGGACGTTGCGACCATCACGCTGACTGTGAAAAATGCAGGAAATCGGGACGGGGATGAAGTTGTCCAGCTTTACTTCTGCGATGAGATCGCCAGAATGGTACGGCCGACGATGGAGATGGCCGGCTTCTGTCGGGTGCATTTGACGGCAGGAGAGAGCCGGAACATCACATTCAGCATGAAGATAAGTCAGACGGCTTTTCTGGATGAATCTATGCAGTGGACTGTGGAGAGAGGAATAATCAGGCTGATGGCGGGTGCTGCAAGCGATGATATCCGTTGTGAGAAAGAAATAGAAATAACGGAAACTGCTGTCATTGACGGGAAGACAAGGGGATTTTACACGATCGGAACCGCTGAACAGGCGGTGGAAAGAATGTAGAAGAACAGCAAGGGCGCCATCACAGATAATGAGGCGGACGTGCATTTGATCCTCGGAAGGAAGGGGCATGTCAGGTTGCGTGACATGCCCCTTCTATTTATGTGATTCTGGAATTTTTCGATACACGGTTAAAAAATGTAGTAAAGACTCATTAAAGCTGTCATGACCCAGACCGGTACTCCCGGAATGAGGTGCTTGTCTTTTTCGAAAATGGCCCGGAGGATAGAGATAAACATGTAAACAAACATTCCGATTACGATACCGCCGACATAATCATACATGAAGATAGAAACCAGCCACATCGAGGCAACTGGAAGAAAATCCACAGGCGTAAAGTCCAGACCACCTGCGGTTTCCAGCAGGGAGATGCCGACGACCACGAGAGCCGCACCGGTCGCCGCGCCGGGAATCATCAGAAAAAGAGGACTGATGAAGCAGCAGAGCAGGAAAAAGAAACCTGTTGTGACGGCAGTGAGTCCGGTTCGGCCGCCGGCTTCAATGCCTGAGGCGGATTCCGCAAATGTACTGATTGTAGAGATACCGAACAGAGAACCCATAATAGTAGCGCTGGAGTCCACGAGGAATACTTTTCCGAAAGCAGGGAAATTACCGTCTTTGTCAAGAAGCTGCGCTTTGCCGGCAAGAGCGAATCCGGAACCGAGCGTGCCGAAGAAATCGTTGATGAGCAGCATCAGAATCAACGGAATGTAACTGAGTTTCAGAGCCCCGGGGATATCTATCTGAAAAGCGGTTGCCTTGATGGAGGAGAATCCACCGACCGTAAAAATACTGTCAGGAAGCGTGGTAACCCCCATAGGGATGCCGATAATAGTGGTTGCGATGATGCCGATCAGAAGAGCGCCGCGGATTTTATACTCATGCCCCTTGATGTTGAATCGGACATAGGTCAGGAAGAAGCAAATCCCGATGCCAATGAGCCCGAGAATTGTGCTCTTTTGAGAGAAATCACCGTAAGTCAGGCCGTCTTTGCTGGCAGAAATCAGACCGCAGGAATTCAGTCCGACGCGGGCGATCAGAAAACCGACAGATGCCGCAAGACCGAGCTTAATGTTTTTGGGAAGACTTTTGGCGAACATTTCCCGCAGACCACAGACGGAGATGATAATAAAGAAGACGCCGGAGAGGAAGACCATTCCGAAGCACTCCGCGTAGGTAGCGGTGCCGTCGCTTACCCATTGGGCGATGAGCCCGGGTATAACCAGCACGGGGGCAAGGCAGATCGGGGTGTTGGAATAGAGTCCCATGGCGATGCATGAAATAGCGGTGGTGAGTGCGGTGCAGATCAGTACGCCGGTCAGATTAATTCCCTTGATTGTGGACATGGACCAGGTCATGTAGGCCAGGATATAGGCCATGGTGGCGAAGGTCGTCGCTCCCGCTATGATTTCCACGCCAATGGTTGAGCCGCGTTCCGAAATTTTGAAAAAATGATCCAGCTTTTCTTTCATGATTCCCTCCTCAAATAAATGATGAACATTGACTGGTGCTGCTTTTTATATCGGAAGACGGAACAGTTTTTCTGCGTTGACTCTGGCAGCATCAATGATTTCCTGAGGCGTGCAGTCGTTCCGGACCGAAGCGATTTTTTCCGCCACATCCGCGATCATCGATGGCAATGCGGCGATGCCTTGAGGACCTTCGATCCTTCTTTCGGCAAGAAGCGGGGGTTCCTTCATCCCATATGTGGGAAGAAAAGGGGCGTCCGTTTCCAGCAGAAGTTGACTCATCGGGATTTCCCGGGCAAGATCAACAAGACATTCGCTGTCAGGATAAGTGATCTGGGGACCTATACTCATATAGAACCCCATCTTAAGAAGGATTCTCGCATATTTCAGCGGTGAAAATACGCGGTGAATGGCACCATGGACAGATGGATAATCCTGAAGGATACGAATCACATCGGCGTCTGCTTCCCGGTTGTGAATCACAACGGGGAGATTCAGTTCGACAGCAAGGCTTAGCTGCTCGCGGAAGGCCTTTTCCTGCGTTTCTGCGGGAGGGTGAAGCTCATATCCGTAATCCATACCGATCTCGCCGATTGCAACGACCTGACTGCTCTTTGCCAACTCCCTCAGTTGGTCGATGTAGTGATCCGGCAGGCCGACCACTTCGTTAGGATAAACGCCGACTGAGGCCGAAATCATATCATGTTTTTCGGCCATGGCTACAGAGCGCTGGCTTGAAACGAGCTCAGAACCTGACTGTATGATCCTCTCGACGCCGTGAGCCTTCTGATGGGAGAGGACCAGATCCGTGATACCTCGGAAGCACGGATCGTCCATATGAGCGTGAATGTCGACAATTCCTGAGTACATTGATTCCTCCTGCTTCTGTCCGAATCTTGTAAGACGGCCAGAATGACTTGAAAAGTAAGGTTTGACAAGGGGCAGCGATTTACGAGTGGAAAGAAAGCCGGTTCTGAACCAGGTTAACCCAGTACTGCAATCCATATGTCATCGCTTCTTCATCCATCAGATAGTTTGCGTTGTGATGCGGGGCTGTGATCCCCATGGCTTCATTGCGAGCCCCCAGTTCAACGAAGAAACCGGGGCAGCCGCTCTCCTGAAGCGCAGAGTAATCTTCTCCGGGCATCAGAGGCTCAATATCGAGAACAGCCTGATCGCCAAAACTGCGCTGAATAAGGTTTTTGCATTCTGCAGTCAGAGCTCTGTCATTGATGACAGACGCATAGCCGTGCGTGAATTGAAATTGACAGGTGGCCCCAGATGCCTCGCACAGACCGTGAGCCTCGCGTTCCATAATTGCCGGGAGGCGTTTGCGGGTTTCCGCGCTGAATGTGCGTGTAGAACCGATTAACTGTGCTTCGTCCGGAATGATGTTATATGCGCGGCCTGCCTGGATCTGACAGACAGACACAACGGCCGGTTCAACAGCTCTGATCTGACGGGAAACGATTGTTTGAAGCGCACCTATGAGCTGGCCGGTTATGACGATCGGATCAATTGTTGTCTCCGGAAAGGCCGAATGTCCTCCTTTGCCGATAATGCGTATCTCGAAGCGGTCTGTAGCACTCGTCAGGGCACCTTCACGGACGCCGAAAGTTCCGGTAGGAAAAGAGGAACTTAAGTGCATGCCGTATAGTTCGTCAACTCCGTTCATGACACCGGCCTTCATGAGTTCCGCGGCGCCGCCCGGAGGAAGCTCCTCCGCATGCTGGAAAAGAAACCGGACTTCTCCGTACAGCCTGGATCTTTGAGCGGCAAGGAGTTTTGCCGCAGCGAGCATCATGGCCGTGTGCCCGTCATGACCGCAGGCGTGCATGACTCCTGCATGTCTGGAGCAGAAAGGAAGATGATTCGATTCCGTGATGGGCAGAGCATCAATATCGGCGCGAAGAAGAATGCATCGAGGTTCTGCAGCTTCGGCTTTTTTATCATTAGAAGGTTTTGCCGTTCCGCGAAGAACCGCAATGGCTCCGGTGGGACAGGGGCGCTTCACGGTCAGACCGGGGATACTGTTCAGCTTATCCAGAATAAAGGATGTGGTTTCGTTCTCTTGAAAAGACAATTCCGGGATGGAATGAAGCTGGCGCCGCCAGGACACCATTTCAGAAACTTCCTGCAGGACGTCATTGGAAAAACGAAGCTGGTTAATGCCGCCGACTGTTTGACTCAATGCATGATCCCTCCTTTGCCTGTTGTCTGATAAGTTAACACTTCAGAATAAAAGTTAGACTATCTGCCATTATACGCATCACGTTGTCAGAGAGACAAGATCAGATTGCATAATGCGATTATTTGAGTTCCTGCGGGTTTGGTTTTGCTTCAGAAGGACGTAAAGGGACACATTCGGGTTCTGGATTTGAGGCGCAGGTACGGGCATAGTTCAAAGGTGTCAGACCGGTCAGTTTCTTGAATATCTGCGAAAAATACTGCGGGTTGTTGCCGCAT
>OMZN01000115.1 GCA_900315555.1 uncultured Eubacteriales bacterium | reverse complement strand
CAGAAAATACCTGGGACCCGGAAGAGAAGCCATCAAGGACATGGTTGCCCACAAGATCAGAGACGTCTTTAAGGCTTCCGGCAGGAGATAAGCGTATTGCCTGAAAGGGGTAGAGGGATACTATGCTGTGCCGTCCCGGTTTGGGAAACCGGCGCGCAGGAAGGCGCTGATGCAGACGGCACAGCAGGAAAATACAGCAGAGGCTGTTGCAGCGGACATGGGGAATGTCGGAGCAGCGGCCTCTTCTCTTTGTTTTGCAGAGGCTTCTTCCTATGCGGTGCGGATGCCTGCAGGCACGCAGGAACAGACGGCGAATTTTCGGTTTCGATCACATTCCAGGGGGGAATATGATATAATATTACATCAATGACACAGAGAAAGGGTTAAAGAATGTATGCAACACTGGCGCTGCTCATGATCATCGTGCTGCCGTTGCCCGTACTGGTTCGGGGGAACCGGGCGGGCACATCGCCGTTTCGTTCGATCCTGACAGGTGCAGTGATGGCAGGTGTCGGGATGGCGATTGTCTTCCTGCTCGGATCGATTGCCGGCAGCGGTATTACCGGCGAGCTGGAAAACGTTACACGGGATATGAGCAGCCGGCTGGCCGGCAATGATCAGCTGGCGCAGGCGCTGGGCATGGACGATCTGGGCAGAACGGCGCGCATCGCACATTATCAGCAGATGTATGCCGGCTTCCTGCAGATAGTGCCGGCCAGTCTCATGATCACGGCGGTGATCGTCTCCTGGCTGGAGGGACTCCTGATCGGACGCCGCAGGGGAGAGGACGGAAGACCGTATAATCCGGTGCCTCCGCTGCGGACACTGATCATCCCGCGCAGCACCCTGTGGGGCTGGCTTGTTATCGTTGCGGCTTCCTGGATCATCAAACTGGCGGGATTATCCTTTGGAACGACGCTGACTGCCAATGTGGATATTCTGTTTTCATTCACCTTTGCGCTGCAGGGCATGTCCCTGGTGCTGCAGTTCTTTTTCCTGAAGAAGGTACCCAAAGCGGTGCCGGTTCTGATCTTGATCATGTGCTGGCTGACATCCATCGGCCAGAACATCCTTTTCATTTTGGGACTGATCGATATCGTGTTCCATCTGCGGGGAAGGATCAAGGCACGGTGACCGAGAGGACGGAAGAACGATTATGAACAGCAAGTTGATTTCTAGAATACCGCTGCCGATGTGCATCATCGACGGCAACGGGAAAGTGCGTGATGCCAGTGAACGGATCGGCGATGTTTTTCTCTATGATGAGATTCACGGGGCAGATGTCTTTGCGCTGACCGGTATCAAGCATGAACAGCTGCAGCAGGCTGCGGCCGCGGGCGATGAGCTGAAGATCCGGCGCAGCGATAAGACGTTTCGTGTCATTCCTTCGCAGGTGCAGGACGGCAGTGGGGAACTGCTCATTTACTTTGTGGATATTACCGAGGAAGAGGAGATCCGCAAGAAGTACCGGGACGAACAGAGCTGCTTTGCGATCCTCAGCGTGGACAACTTTGATGAACTGATGAACAGTACCGAGGAGGATAATCAGGCAGAGCTGACCTCCGATATTGACAAGGTTATCCGGACCTGGGCCTCTACGATGGAAGCCAGCTTGACCAAGTACAAGGATCACGAGTTCCTGGTGGTCATGACCATGGAAGAATACCGGCAGCAGGCACGCAGCAAGTTCGACATTCTGGAAAAGATCAAGAAAGTCGAAACCGAAGCTGATTTCCCGGTCACGCTTTCCATCGGTGTCGGCATGGGCGCTGACAGCATGGAATCCAATGACGAGTACGCCAGCGATGCACTGGATATTGCCTTCGGCCGGGGTGGTGACCAGGCAGTGGTCAAAGACGGCAACAGCTTGATGTATTTCGGCGGCCGTACCGAAACCGTGGAAAAGGGCAACAAGGGCAAGTCCAGGATTATCGGACATGCGCTGGTGCGTCTGATTCAGACCGCGAGCCGTGTCTTTATCATGGGGCACCGCAGTCCGGATCTGGATGCCTTCGGCTCGGCGCTGGGAATCTATCGCATGGCGCAGCCGCTCAACAAGGAAACCTACATTGTACTGAACCGGCACAACGAGGCGGTGGAGACGGTGTATGAGCTGGTCAAAGCCTCGGAGGAATACAAGATCATCAACAACCACAAAGTGGATACCCTTTTCAAAGACCGCTCTCTTGTCATTGTGGTAGACACGCATCGTCCCAGCATCACCGAGTATCCGGAGCTGGTAGAACGGGCCGACCGTGTTGCGGTCATCGACCATCACCGCAAAGGGGAGGAGACCATTGCCAAGCCGACGCTTGCTTACACGGAGCCCTATGCTTCCTCTACGGCGGAGCTGGTCACGGAGATCCTGCAGTACACCATTGAAAAAAAGCAGCTGACAAAGCTGGAATCAGAAGCGCTGATGGCGGGCATCTGGGTGGATACCAACCGCTTCTCGGTCAAGACCGGCGTACGCACCTTTGAGGCGGCAGCCTGGCTGCGGCGTGCCGGTGCTGACATCATGGAGGTCAAGCGATTCTTCCAGTCAGATATCACCGTATTCTGCAAGCGCGCGAAGGCGGTGGCCGATGCGGAATACGACAATGAGGTCGGGGTTGCTTTCTCCATCTGTGAAGGGCAGGATGACAATATGCAGATCATTAACTCCATGGTGGCCGATGAACTGCTGACGGTGAAGGGCATGCGGGCCAGCTTTGTGGCCGGATGTGACAGCTGCGGCAAGGTCTGCGTCAGCGCCCGCTCTGTCGGTGACCTCAATGTGCAGGTGCTTATGGAGAAGATGGGCGGCGGCGGCCACAGAAACACAGCGGGTACACAGCTTGAGGGGACACCTGAAGATGCGATCCGTCAAATCAAAGAACTATTGGAGATGAGGAAAGATGAAAGTAATACTGAAGAAGGACGTTAAAGGAAGCGGCAAGGCCGGCGATGTGGTCAAGGTGAACGACGGCTACGCCAGAAACATGCTGATCCCCAAGGGAATGGCCATCGAGGCCACCAAGGCGAACCTGACGGCGCTCAAGCGCAAGAACGCTGCTGACGAAGCGGCCAGGGAGGAAGCGCTGCAGCAGGCCAAAGAGGACAAGGTGAAGCTGGAGAAGGAGACGCTGAAAATCACGGGCAAGGGCGGTGAAGGCGGACGGCTCTTCGGTTCGATTACGAACAAAGATATCGCCGATGCCCTGCAGGCACAGTGGGGGATCACGGTGGACAAGAAGAAGGTCAAGCTGGATGCGCCTATCAAACAGGCCGGCGAAAGCAGCGTTACCATCAGGCTCTTTGCCGATGTGTCCGCCGATGTCAAAGTGGAGGTAACGGTGGAATAGCCCTGTCTGCAGGGACTGCCGGCTGCGGGCGTGGGCAGCGGCAGGGTATGCCGCATCAAGACGGAAAGGAGGCGCCTTTTGGAACAACCATTTGATGGCTCCGATCTGGAGCAAGCGCGGGAGGGACGTATCCCGCCGCACAGCCGGGAGGCGGAGGTTTCCGCACTGGGCGCTTCCATGCTCAGCAAGGATGCCCTCTACGACGTGGCTGAACAGGTGCGTCCCGGCGACTTTTACGAAAAGAACCATCAGGAAATATTTGAAGCGATCCTGGACATCCACAGGCAGAATGCTCCTGTGGATGTGCTTACTGTATGCGAAGCGCTGAAGAGGCGCAATACGCTGGAGATGGTCGGCGGCCGGGCCTATATTGCTTCGCTGTCTGCGGCGGTTCCTTCCACGGCCAACGCCGGAGAATATGCCAAGATTGTGGCTGAGAAAGCCGAGCTGCGCCATCTGATCAAGACGGCCGGCGATATCGTGGACAAAGGCTATACCGATGATCTTGCGGCAGACCGGATTCTGGATTTCGCCGAACAGCGTATCTTTGAGATCTCGCAGGGCCGTCAGAAGAAAAATGTGATCCAGCTCAAGGACGTGCTGCTGGACAATATGAACGCCATCAGCGAGCGCGCCAAAAACAAGGGCAGCATCACCGGGGTTCCCACCGGCTTCATCGACCTGGATCGGATGATGTCGGGGATGCAGCGCTCTGATCTGATCATTCTGGCGGCAAGGCCCTCCATGGGCAAGACCGCCTTTGCCCTCTGCGTAGCGAGAAATGCTGCTGTCAAGGGCAGCAAGGTGCTGATCTTCAGTCTGGAGATGAGTGCCGAACAGCTTTCGCAGCGTCTCATTGCCATGGAGGCAGGGGTGGATGCGCAGAAGCTTCGCAGCGGTGATCTGGATACGCACGACTGGAACAAGATCACTGCAACTATCGATCGGCTGGGCGAGGCGGACATCAGCATCGACGACACACCGGGGCTTTCCCTGATGGAGATCAAGAACAAGTGCCGCCGACTGAAGGCGGAGCGGGGACTGGATCTGGTCGTCGTCGACTACCTGCAGCTGATGAGTGCCGAAGGACGTGTAGAATCCCGGCAGCAGGAGATCTCCGCTCTCTCGCGGGGGATGAAGCAGCTGGCCCGGGAGATGGACTGCCCGGTGCTGGTGCTCTCCCAGCTTTCACGTGCGACCGAGACGCGTACCGACCATCGACCCATTCTCTCCGACCTGCGTGAGTCGGGTGCCATCGAGCAGGATGCCGACGTGGTGCTCTTCCTTTACAGGGATGAGGTCTATAACGAAGACACGGAGTATCCCGGGGAATGTGAGGTGCATGTGGCCAAGCAGCGGAATGGCCCCATCGGTACGGTAGATGTCCTCTGGCAGAGCAGCTATACCAAATTTGTCAACAAGAATTTCAGGGAATAAAAGGCAGCGCATGAAAATCAGCAGCGAAGACACGAGAACGGAATACCTCTTTGATACGAATGTGGAGAACATCTTCATTAACGAGTACATGCCCCTGGCGCCGGGCAACCACGTCAAGGTGTATCTTTTGGTGAAAATGTACATGGACTCCGGGACGGAGATCACCGTGGAGGAGCTGGCAAAAACACTGCGCCTGCAGCCTGAGCAGGTGGAGGAGGCGCTGCTTTACTGGGCGCAGAATGGTGTGCTGCGGCGCCGTGACGAGGAGATAGAATGCATCTCCTTAAAGGAAAAGCTCTATGGGCGTCACCCGAAGAAGAAGGCCAGCACCATCACGGCAGCAGACAGCAGCCTTCTTGAGAACAAGCGGATCAAGCGTCTGGTGAAAAAGCTCAGTCCCCTTCTCGGGGAGAAGCTCGACGGCACCGGCATCCAGAAGATGCTCTGGTGGCTGGACGATCTGAAGGCCAGCGAGGCTGTCATCGAAGAAGCGGTCATTTACTGTGTCAAACGTGGGAAGACCAGCATGAACTATATCGACAAGATTGTGCGGGACTGGACAGAGCGCGGGATCACGACAAGAGAACAGGTGGAGCACCATCTGGAAGAGACTGATCAGCGCCACTATGCCTACAAACGGGTGATGAAGGCGCTGGGCTTTCCGCGCAGTGCCACCGAGCGCGAGCGGCAGATTATCGATACGTGGTTTGACGATCTGTCCTGTTCGATGGAAGATGTGCTGGCTGCCTGTGCCAAGACCAGCGGCATCTCCAACCCCAACATCAACTATGTCAATACCGTTCTGCGTAAGCGGCGGGGCATGCGCGACGGCAAGGAGGGCGGCGGTATCAGTACCGGTGTGGTGCGTCAGTACTATCAGTATCTGCGTCAGAAGGCGGAGGAAGCGGCCAAAGCCCGCCACCAGGCGTCACTCGCCCAGGTGCCTGCGCTGCGGCGTCTGGAAGAGGAGCTGCTCGCGCAGCGGAAGAATCTGACCCAGGTGATGATTTCCGGCGGCGCCGACAAGCGGCAGCGGGCCGGAGAGATTAAAGATGCCATCAAGCGATTGGAGAAGGAGCGGGAACAGGTCATGGTCGAACATGGCATCCCGGCCGGCTTCGACAACGTTGTCTACCGGTGCCGTATCTGCGGTGATACGGGTCTGCAGCAGGACGGCGCCCGCTGTCAGTGCTGGGCCGAGCGTGCTGAGGAAGCGGCCGTCTGGTATCAGCAGCGCAGGGCGCACACCAAAGGTGATCGCTAGAGACGGCCGTACAGGGCAGTGATCTTCCGGATTTCTGCCGCCAATGATTCCGTGCATGCGCCCGGCAGCATGCGCCAGCACCAGTTTCCTTCGATGGTGGATGGCGTGTTGCAGCGGGCGTTTTCATCGAGGTTCAGATAATCCTGCATGGGGATGATGCAGGTCTTAGCCACACTTCCCTGTGCCAGACGGATCATGGCCGGCGCAGCTGCCTCCTCCCGATCGGCGGTAATGGCGGCATAGCGGCAGAACTGGCTGCGTTCGGTGCTGCCGCATGTCCGGAACCAGCCCCGGCTGGTGTTGTTGTCGTGCGTCCCCGTGTAGACGACGCAGTCGGAGTCGTAGTTATGCGGCAGGTAGGCATTGCTGCTGTCGCCGTCGAAGGCAAACTGCAGGACCTTCAGACCGGGGATGCCGGCATCCCGGCGCAGGCGGTGTACGTCGGGTGTGAGAAAGCCCAGATCCTCTGCGATGAAGCGGGTGCTGCCGGCTTCCTGCTGCATCCGCGCAAGGAAGGGCAGGCCCGGGCCTGTTGTCCAGGTGCCGCCGCAGGCATCTTCTGCATCCGAAGGACAGCTGTAGAAGGCAGCCAGTCCGCGGAAGTGATCGATGCGCAGTACGTCAAAATGGCTGGCCAGCCGGTGCACCCGTGCCGTCCACCAGGCATAGTCAGTGTCGGCCAGGGCTTCCCAGTCGTAGACGGGATTGCCCCACAGCTGACCGCACGCCGAGAAAGCATCCGGCGGCACGCCGGCGACGCGGCTGGGGCGCCGCTGGTCATCCAGCAGGAACAGATCAGGATGCGCCCAGCAGTCGGCGCTGTCATAGGAGACATAGAAGGGCAGATCGCCGATGATGGCGATGCCCTTTTCTTTGGCGTAGCCGTGGATGCCCTCCCACTCCCGGCTGCACTCGTACTGCGTCCAGCGGTGGAAGGCGATCTCATCAGACAGTGTCTGCCGCCAGTGTGCCATCGCTTCGGGCTGGCGGTCTCGGATGGCAGCGGGCCATGCACACCAGGGGATGGCAGGGCCGAAGTGGTCGCGCAGCGCCATGAAGAGGGCATAATCTTCGAGCCAGGCGGCGTTCTCCTCTTCAAAGCGGCCGATCCAGGGATCCCGCTGGTACCGCTGAAAAGCGAGGGGCAGCAGATGTGCTCTGCCGCCGCGAACGGCTGCGTAGTCGATGCGGGCGGGATCTGTGCCCCAGGGCATGGCGTGCAGCTCGTCCTCGTGCAGGAGTCCTTCGGCTGCCAGCCGGGAAAGATCGATATAGAGAGGATCGAAAGCGAAACTGGAAAGCGGCTGGTAAGGCGAGTCTGCCAGCCCGGCGGGACCGATCGGCAGGATCTGCCAAAAGCGCTGGCCGGCCTGCGCCAGACGGTCGATGAAGCCGTAGGCTTCTGCGGAGAAGCAGCCCGCCCCATGGGCGGAAGGCAGTGAAAACAGCGGCAGGAGAATGCCGGCAGATCGCTGATTTTTCGTAGTTTCTGTAGTTTCGTTCATAGTATTACACCTCGTTGTATTGCACTTCGTTCCCATAGTATCACAGCCGGTGCGATGCGTCTAATTTCGTGGACACGTTCCCCGCAGGGGCATATAATGTTAGTAAGATAGTCATATGCGGTATCGATCCTGCGTCAGCAGCGACAGCGTACAGCAAGCAAATGAAATGTACAGACGCATCGCATCATCCATGGGAGGGGAAGGTTATGAATCTGAACATCGAACTGAAAAACAGTCGTTTGGAGCAGGCAGCGGTGGAGGCGCGCCGCGGGGAGGCTCAGCAGGCACTCGCCAAGCTGTTCTCCGGCCAGCTTGATTTCACGGGATGGGTCAAGGACCCTCTGCGTTACGATGAGGCAAAGATCAAGGCGTTGACCGATACGGCGGCTGAGATTCGTGCCAAGTGCGATTATTTCATCGTGCTGGGCGTGGGCGGCTCCTTCATGGGTGCCAAGGCCGTCATCGATATGCTGCCGGAGGAGGATGGCACCAAGGTGCTCTTTGCCGGCTACAATTTCAGCGGACGCTATCTGAAGGAGCTGATGAAGACCATCGAGGGCAGAGAAATTGCAATCTGCGTCATCTCCAAGTCCGGTTCCACCACCGAGACCCTGTCCGCTTATGGGATTTTCAAAGAGATCATGCTGGAGAAGTACGGGAAGGAAGAAACAGCCAAAAGAACCTATGTAGTCACCGAAACCCGTTCCAATTACCTGTTCGATCAGGCGAGCGAGGAGGGCTGCACCATCTTTGATCTGGCGGTGGATATCGGCGGCCGCTACTCTGTGCTGACGCCGGTGGGGCTGCTGCCCATTGCGGTGGCCGGCATCGATATCGGCGCGATGCTTCGCGGGGCGGCGGCACTGGCCAGTCAGGAAACCTTTGCGGGCACAGGACTCGACTATGCCATTACGCGCCAGCTCCTCAGCGGGCAGGGAAAGAAGACCGAGATCTTCGAGTTCTTTGACCCCTACCTGGCATATTTCGGCGAATGGCTCAAGCAGCTGTTCGGCGAGAGCGAGGGCAAGGACGGCAAGGGTATCTTCCCGGTTTCACTGATGTTCAGCAGGGATCTGCACTCCATGGGACAGTTCCTGCAGCAGGGCACTCCGCTCTTCTTTGAGACCTTCCTCACCGTGGATGAACCGGCCGATGATGTGGCGATCCCCGACACGGCCATGCCGCCCTTTGCCGGCAAGACCATACAGCAGATCAATGAATGCGCGGAAAAAGGCGTGCTCGATGCGCACGTGGCGGCGGGCACACCGGTTGTGTCTATCCGGGTTCCCAGACTGGATGCCACGACCACCGGCCAGCTGATCTACTGGTTTGAGATGCAGTGTGCCGTTTCCGGTCTGCTCTCGGGCGTGGATCCGTTCAACCAGCCGGGTGTGGAGGCTTACAAGAAGGAGATGCGCGGCTACATCAACAAGCTTTAATCATCGATCGCCGCACCGGTATTTGAGCAGAGGCGGCAGAAAGGGAACATGACACGATGGGGATGACAGAATCATATTATTATCAGGACGTGCAGGTGGATTACGCCCAGGTAGACAGCAAGCGGACGATGCGTCCGTCCAGTCTGGTGGATGCGCTGCAGAGCCTGGCGGTGAAGCATTCCGATGCGATCGGTTACGATCTGGACTACTTTGAGCGGGAACATATGGGATGGATGCTGACCAACTGGCATATCCGTGTGTCCCGCTGGCCGGGCGAGGGCGAATCGCTTCGCATCAGTACCTGGTGTGATCAGCACGGGCGTGTGCGCGCGGACCGTGACTTTCGTGTGGTGGACAAAGAGGGCGGGACAGTCTGCTATGCTTCCAGCATCTGGGTCAACATCGACACGGAAAGGCGGCGCCCCAACCGCCCTTCAGCGGATTTTCTGGATCCTTATATATTCCCGAAACCGCTTCCTCTGGCCAAGGAAGACTATGCTATGCCGGCTCTGCCCGCAAGGGAGCCGGATGCGGTCATGGAGACGATGGTGACCCGTCGGGACACGGATACCAACGGGCACACCAACAATGCGGTCTACATCGACTGGGCGACCGATACGCTGAGTGATGCATTCTATGACGGCCATACGCTTTCTGATATGGTCGTCGCCTACAAGAAGGAATGCCGCCGCGGCGACCGGGTGCGGATCGCTTCCTGGCGGGAGGGAACCACAATTCTGTCACAGTTTACTGCTTTGGATGATCCGGCGTGCGTGTTCGGGATCATGTCGATGACATGGAAATAGCCCGGACGATGATATGAAAATAACTGATTGATGACATGAAAATAGCCCGGGCCGCATGGCCCGGGCATAGATGGCTTTGTATGTCTTTTTTGAATGTCTGACGGTGCCGAAAGCGCTGAAGGGCATTTTCGGCATCTTCCGGGGGCGTCTCGCCGCCGCCATAGCGGGCGCTACTGCAGCAGTGCTTTGCCCGCAGCAAGTACAGCTTCTTCCCGCGCCTTCGCTTCTTCTGATGTTTCGCCGCGTGTCATCACGTAGTACTTCAGCTTCGGCTCGGTGCCGGAGGGGCGGAAGACGGCGCGGCATCCTTCGGCCAGATCAAAGAACAGCATGTTGCTTTCGGGAAGCCCTGTCGATGACATGGTGCCGTCGGCAGCGGTGACAATGCCGGTACTGTAGTCCCGCACGGCCTCGACCGGCAGGCCCAGTGCCTTGGGGGGCGTCTCGCGCAGCCGGCGCATACAATCCGCAATCTTTTTGGGACCGTCGAAGCCGTTAACCGTATGGGCGTAGACGGTTTCTTCATAGTAGCCGTACTTTTTATAGAGATCCTGCAACGCCTGGTAGAGGGTCTTGCCCATGGTGTGGTAGCGGCAGGCCATCTCGGCGATGAGCATGGCGGCCAGTTCCGCGTCCTTGTCTCTGGCATAGGTGCCGGTCAGGTAACCGCAGCTTTCTTCGAAGCCGAAGAGGAAGGTGTAGTCGCCGCTGGCCTCGAATTCCTTAATCTTTTCGCCGATGTATTTGAATCCGGTCAGGGTTTCGAACATCTTGATGCCGTTGACCTCGCAGATCTTGTTGGCCATGGGGGAGGAGACGACGCTCTTGACCACGGCGCTGTTGGGCGCCAGGATACCCTTTTCACGGCGCACACTGATCAGATGATCCAGCAGGAGGATGCCCACCTGGTTGCCGGTCAGGCTGACAAAGTCGTCGCCGCTGCGGACCACAACGCCGCACCGGTCGCCGTCGGGGTCGGTACCGATCATCAGGTCGATGCCTTTTTCCTTTGCCATCTCAATGGCGATCGCAAAACCTTCCTTGTTCTCGGGGTTGGGACTGGCCACCGTGGGGAAATCACCATCGATGACCATCTGTTCCTTGACGGTGAACACGTGCTTCATGCCCAGCCGCCGGAGAATTTCCGGCACGAGCTTGTAGCCGCTGCCATGGAAGGGGGAGTAGATGATCGAAAGCTCATCGGCTGCCTTGGCCACGTAGTCGCCGGCCACCGACTGTGCGAGCACCTGCGTCATGTACTTTTCGTCCATTGCCTGTCCCAGCATGGTGACCAGACCCTGACTCTCCGCTTCTTCAAGGGGCATGATTTTTACATCTTCAAAGATATCGATCTGTGCGATCTGATCGGAAATCTGCCGGGCATGTTCAGGAGGAAGCTGGGCGCCGTCGGACCAGTAGACTTTGTAACCATTGTATTCCTTGGGATTGTGGCTGGCGGTGATATTGATGCCGGCCAGGGAGCCCGTCTCACGAAGCGCAAAAGACAGCTCCGGGGTGGGCCGCAGTTCGTCAAAGAGATACACCGGGATGCCGTTGGCCGTCAGAACGCCGGCTGCTTCTCTGGCAAACTCGGCGCTGTGATGCCGGGAGTCGTAGGCGATGGTGACGCCGCGTGCGGGATCCTCGCCGCAGTGATTGATCAGATTGGCCAGGCCCTGGGTAGCATAGCGTACCGTGTAGGTGTTCATGCCGTTGAGGCCGGCGCGCATGATACCGCGCAGGCCGGCAGTGCCGAAGTCAAGCATGGCGGAAAAGCGATCTTCGATCTCTTCTTCGCTGCCGCGCAGCGCCGCAAGCTCGTCTTTGGCTGTCTGATCGACCAGCGGTGAGGCCAGCCATTTTTCATATTCTTCTTGATAATGCATAGATTTTCTCCTTGTTTGCTATATCTTGTTTTACTGCAGATTGATGGCCAATTGATGGCTGTGGGGGTGTCTGCTCAATGATGCTTCCTCGGTCGGTGCATGCTTCTGCGGGCGGCGCAGGGCTTCATTCGCCTTCCAGCAGGAGTACTTCGCCCGGAAAGACGCTGATGTCGTCTCGCTCCGTGCGGCCGGTGAGAACATCACGCCAGCGCCCGCTGTAGGCGAGCAGCTCCTCCTCGTCGCCGAGGTTGACGGCGGTGATCATCCGTTCTTCACCCTGATGCCGTTCAAAGGCATAGAAGGCGTTGCGGCAGGCCAGGGTACGGTAGCTTCCGTTCCGGTAGACCGCATGGCTCCTGCGGATCCGGATGATGGTGCGATACCAGTCCTGCAGCGCCTCGTTTTCCTTGCCCCAGGGAAAACAGGTGCGGTTGAAGGGGTCGTTGTAGCCTTCGGTTTCCGCCTCGTCTCCATAGTAGATGCAAGGTACGCCGGGGAGGGTCATCTGCAGGCAGACGGCGATCTTGAGCAGCGCCAGGCCGCGCCGCCGCTGCCGTGCATCCAGATGGTGCATGGCCTTCTGCTCGCGGTTTGCGCCGGGTCCCAGCTCTTCGCCGGCCAAAGCGGTGAGAATCCTGTCGGTATCATGGTTGCCGAGGTGATTCATCAGTGCATGCACCACCTCGGGAGGATAGTTTTCCAGAATGGATTCTACCGTCCGCTTCAGCGGATAGGGATCGCGATAGCGGACAAAGCGTATGATTCCCTCGCGGAAGGGATAGTTCATCACTGCATCCAGCTTGCTTCCGTCGAAGTAGTTCTTGCGCTCGTCATAGGCGGTCTTGTTGGAAGCATCCTCCCAGACTTCACCGATGATCAAAGCATCCGGTTTTTCCTCTTTGGCGGCCCGCACCAGCTTCTGCAGGAAGGCAGCCGGCAGTTCGTCGGCTACATCCAGCCGCCAGCCCGCCGCACCGGCACGCAGCCAGTGGCGCACCGGGCCGTCTTCGCCGGTGATAAAGGCCTGGTAGGAAGGATCTTCCTTGTTGATTCTGGGCAGCGTATCAATACCCCACCAGGATTGATAGTGCTCCTCGTCATCGAAATAGTACCAGCTGCGGTAGGGCGAGTCCGGGTTCTTCCAGGCACCTCTGCCGCCGTAGTGACCGTATTTGTCAAAATAGATCGAGTCGTCACCGGTATGGGAAAAGACACCGTCGCAGAGCACGCGAATACCGTATTCCTCTGCCTTCTGGCACAGCTGAACAAAGTCGTCCTCGGTGCCGAACATGGGATCGATATGCAGGTAGTCGCCGGTATCGTACTTGTGATTGGAGTAGGCTTCGCAGATGGGACTGAGGTAGAGACAGGTGACCCCAAGCGACCTGAGGTAGGGAAGCTTTTCACGGATACCCTGCAGGTTGCCGCCGAAGAAGTCGTTGTTGAGGATCCTGCCGTTCTCGTCGGGCCGGTAGACCGGCTGACCGCCCCAGTCACCGCGGGTGACCTTGCCATGCATGTAGACCGGCTGGCCGCTCTTGCGGAAACGGTCTACAAAGATGTGATAGTAGACACCGCCGTAGATCCAGTCGGGAACCGCGTACTCCCTGTCGTAAACCGTCAGCTGCCAGCTGATCGGCTCCCCATTCGCAGGAATGGCGCGGTTGGTGTCAGGATCGCGTCCGTAGACCTGGCTGCCGGATTCGCTGTCCAGGCGAAAATAGTACCAGTAAAGCCCCCGGTGGGGAGGAACGATATCCACGCAGAAGGAACTGTATTCTTCTGTGATCAGGTCTTCCTCCCCCGGTTCCATCTGCCAGTCGGCAGTCTCGTGCGTTGCATCGTCGATCATCACAAGGGAGATGCGGCGGCCGGCCAGGGTGCGGGAAAGAAGGAGGCTCAGATGGATGGCGGTGCCTACTTTGACCGCGCCCGAGGGTGACTTGAACCGGGAGTCCCGGGAATCAAAGATCACCTTTGCCTGTGCTGCGAACATGCGCTGCCCTCCTCTATATGATCTCGTTGCGTCCGCAGTAGAACGGGTGCGACAGATAGCCCGACAGTGTCCTGCCGTCGTTGATGATGACCTGCTTGTCAAGGACGGCGTAGTTGAGGAAGGCATCCTCGCCGACAGTGGACTCCTGCATGATGACACTGTTCCTGACCACAGCGCCCTCCTTGATCCTGGCACCGCGGAAGATGATGCAGTTTTCCACCGAACCCTCGATGGTGGAGCCATCAGCGATCAGCGAATTCACCACCTCGGCGTTTTCTCCGTAACGCGTCGCCGGGCTGTCCTTGGTCTTGGTGATGATGGGGCCGTTCTCTGAATGGAACAGTTCCTGCTGCACATCATGCCGCAGGAGTGCCAGGCTGCCGGACAGGTAGGCCGGCAGGTCGTCCAGATAGATCACCATCTCGTCAGTCGTGTAAGCCATCACCTTTTCTGTCTGGATCAGGCTGGTGATGATCTCCGGATAGGAGCGCGCTTCCGACTGCCTGCTCAGACGATCCAGGAGATCCAGCAGGTAGTCCCGGCCCACCACGCAGGTGGCCATGGCCATATCGGCGCACAGAGCCTCTTTGTCGGAGGTGTCGACGCTGATGATCCGCCAGTCGTCGTCTGCTTTGACTTTGAGACGATCCCGCAGTGCCGGCTTGTTGATGGCATTGTGGGAGAAGAAGTAGGTAATGTCGGCTTTCTTCTCGATATGAAAGTCCAGCATATTCTGGAAGTTGATGTTGCCCACATACCCTGTGCCGCACATGACGATATAGTCTTCGCTGGTGTGGCGCAGGAAGGAGCGGTTGTTCAGCAGCGCTTCCAGCCGGGTGTTCGTCCGATGGGTGCTGTTGACCGCAGCTGAGGGCGGCAGGTAGGTCAGGCCGCCGTGCTTTCTGTCAAGATCCCACTCCTGACCGGAACGCACGTGATGCATCAGGGAATTGTATTTCTTTTCCTCGATCAGACCTACGTTGCGGATACCGGCATTCACCATATTGGACAGGCTGAAGTCGATCAGTCTGTACTTGGAAGCAAAGGGGAGTGCGGCCAGCGTCCTCTTGTCGATCAGTCGTTCTTTCAATCCCAGGTAGGGTTCTGAGAGTATGATTCCAGCGGCATCCATATTCATCGGCCTCCTTTCGGGCTGTCTTCGTCTACAATTTCGCCGGGTTCGATCTGCGTGCCGGCAGGGATGATGACACCGCTGGCGACAACCGCCGGGTTATCACTCTCTCCGCCGATCTGGGCATCCTTTCCGATGGTGACATTTTCGGCGATGATGGCGTGTTCAATGCGGGCACCTTCGCCGATAACCGAGCCGCCCATGACGATGCTGTCCTTGACGAGGGCCCTCTCTTTGATCAGTACATCACTGAAGACCACGGAGTGGTCTGCACTGCCGTACATTTCACCGCCGTCGCCGATCAGTGAATTCTTGATCAAGGCGCCGGTTCCCACATATTCGGGGTGGGAAAAGCCGTGGCGGTAGTAGATTCGCCAGCTGGGATCATTGAGATTCAGTGCCGGATTTTCGCCGATGACGTCCATGTTGGCCGCCCAGAAGGAAGCGAGCGTTCCCACATCCCGCCAGTAGCCGTCAAAGGTATAGGCAAACATGCGCTGCTTGTCGCCCAGCATGCGGGGAATCACGTTCTTTCCGAAGTCGTTGTCCGAGTCGGGGTCGTTTTCATCTTCTGTCAGGTACTCGATCAGCTTGTCGGTGGAGAAGATGTAGACGCCCATGGAGGCAAGGGTGCTCTTGGGATGCGCCGGCTTCTCTTCAAACTCGGTAATCCGGCCGCTGTCATCGGTGTTCATGATGCCGAACCGCGAGGCCTCTTCCTTGCTGACGTTGATGACGGCAATGGTACAGTCCGCCTCCTTTTGGATGTGCGCCTGCAGCATCTTGCGATAGTTCATCTTGTAGATGTGATCCCCGGAGAGGATCAGGACGTAGCGGGGATTGTAGCGGCGGATGAAACGCAGGTTCTGATAGATGGCATTGGCCGTTCCCTTGAACCAGTCGCCGCCCTTCTCTGCCTGATAGGGGGGCAGGACATGCAGGCCACCGTATTTGAGGTTCATGTCCCAGGGGCCGCCGCGCCCCAGATAGTCATTGAGTTCCAGAGGCTGGTACTGGGTGAGCACGCCGACTGTATCGATGTCTGAGTTGATGCAGTTAGACAGCGAAAAGTCGATGATGGTATACTTGCCTCCGAAAGGAACCGCTGGCTTGGCAGTATGCTTGGTCAGGGGAATCAGACGGCTTCCCTGACCGCCCGCCAGGAGCATCGCTACACATTCTTTTCTTTCTCCCATTGCTTTAGCTTCTCCTTTCTAACACAATTGCCGACAGTGGAGCCATCGTAATCTCGATGTGCTGTTCAAAGCTGCTGCACGCTCCGCTGATAACTTGGAATGACTTTTTTCTGTGATGACCGCTGCCGCCCCAGCGGCGCATGTCGGAGTCGATCATCTTGACGTAGCTGGTGCCTGCCGGCACGCCCACCGGATAATCCCGCAGTTCCTGCCCTGAAAGATTCAGGATGCAGACTGCAAGACCGCCCTGGCCGTCGGAACGGTAGTAGGTATAGGTGTTGCGGTCCATATCGTCCGCATTGATCCAGGTGAAGCCGTCGTATGACGTATCAAGGCGCCATAGAGCCGGTGTCTTCAGATAGTAGACGTTCAGATCCTGCAGAAAGCTGCGGAGCTTTCTGTGCATCTCGTAGTCCAGGAGCAGCCAGTCCAGGCCCTGCTTTTCGTTCCATTCAATGAACTGACCGAACTCGGAGCCCATGAAGAGGAGCTTTTTGCCCGGATGGGTCATCATATAGACAAAGAAGGCACGCAGGCCGGCAAACTTCTTTTCATATTCGCCGGGCATCTTGTCCAGCAGGGATTTCTTCCCGTGCACCACCTCGTCGTGGGAGATGGGCAGAATATAGTTCTCGCTGTAGGCATAGGAAATCGAGAAAGTCAGCTTGTGGTGAACGCCCCTGCGAAACAGAGGATCCGTCTGGAAATACTCCAGCACATCGTTCATCCAGCCCATATTCCATTTGAAGTTGAAACCCAGGCCGCCCTCATCGGGAGGCATGGTCACCATGGGCCAGGCAGTTGACTCCTCGGCGATCATGATGACGCCGGGGAACTCCGAGAGGACAGAGCGGTTCAGTGCCTGCAGGAAGCGGATGGCTTCCAGGTTCTCCCGGCCGCCGTTCTTGTTGGGGCGCCACTCCCCTTCTTTGCGGTCGTAGTCCAAATACAGCATGGCGGCCACTGCATCCACGCGGATACCGTCGATGTGGTACTTGTCGCAGAAGAAGGTGGCACTGGAAATCAGAAAGCTGACGACTTCGGGGCGGCCGAAATCGAAGGAACGGGTGCCCCAGCCCTTGTGCTCCATCTTGAAAGGGTCACTGTATTCATAGAGCGGCTGGCCGTCGAATTCGATGAGGCCGTGCTGATCCTTGGGAAAGTGTGCCGGCACCCAGTCCATGATGACACCGATTTCCGCGGCGTGCGCCGTATCAACGAAAAACTTGAAGTCTTCGGGGCAGCCGTAGCGCGAGGTGACGGAAAAGTAGCCGGTGGTCTGGTATCCCCAGGAACCGTCGTATGGATATTCCGTGATGGGAAGCAGCTCGATGTGGGTATAGCCCATCTTCTTGACGTAGGGAATCAGATCCCTGGCCAGCTGCCGGTAAGTCAGATAGCTGCCATCCTCCTGCCGCTTCCAGGAGCCCAGGTGCACCTCGTAGATGTTCATAGGTTCCTTCCTATGGTCGAGTCTGGCGCGGCGATGCATCCAGCGGCTGTCGCTCCACTGGTAGGGTAACTGGATGTCAGTGACCACGGAGGCGCGCATATGGCCGGTTTCCACAGCACCCGCCTCGCTGAAGAACGCAAAGGGATCCGCCTTGAAGACGGTGCTGCCCTTCCGGTCTTTGATGGCGAACTTGTAGAGGGTGCCGTCGGGGAGGTGGTCACAGAGGCATTCCCAGATCTCGGGGTCGTCCGTCCGCTGGCTCATCGGCGTGGCTTCCTGATCCCAGCTGTTGAAATCACCGACCAGGGAAACTGCTGCCGCTCGGGGGGCCCAGACGCGGAAGAGCGTCTTTTTGGCGCGTCCCCGCTGTGTGTGGTGAACGCCCAGCCATTCGTAGGCGTGGCTGTTGGTTCCCTGGTGGAAGAGATATTTAGGATAGGATATATCCAAGCCCGTTGCGCTCATGCGGTTACCTCCGGAGAAAATATATAAAACATTCAGAATTATGGCACTCTACACTTATCTATAGTATAGCCCAAGATGGACGAATGTTCAATCATATGGTACAATCCATACCATAAGGAAAATGGGTATGTTGTTGGGATTTCAAGCCCGAACAGCCGTATGAAAAGGCGGCGGAAAGGGGAATGAAAAAATGGCACAAATGCGGAAAAAGACCTCTTCACAGAGGAAAAAGGAAACGGATCGGCATGCTGAAAAGACGGCTTCCGGGACAGCGGTGAAAACGGAAGGCGCCGGGGCGGGTGCAGGGAAGGATACCGCTGCGAAGGCGGCACCTAAAGAAGAAATTCCCAAGAAGAAAATTTTGTTCGTGACGGCGGAGGCTTCGCCCTTTGCTCATACAGGCGGGCTGGGAGAGGTCGCGGCCGCTCTGCCGAAGGCGCTGAACCGCAAGCGCAGCGCCCATATCGACTGCCGCGTGATCATGCCGTTGTACCGGCAGGTCTCGGAGGTGTTCCGTGCCAAGATGGAGTATCTGGGATCCTGCGAGATTTCTGTGGCGTGGCGGCGCATGTACATGGGCGTTTTCCAGCTGCGGTATCAGGGCGTGACGTACTATTTCATTGATAACGAGTACTACTTCGGCCGGGATGCGATGTATGGGCACTATGACGACTGTGAGCGGTTCACCTTTTTCTCCAAGGCGGTGTTCGAGTCGATGGCCTTCACCGGCTTTTCGCCGGACATTATCCACGCCAACGACTGGCAGACGGCGCTGGTGCCGGTCTACCAGACGGCGCTTTACAAGAAAGAATTCGTCAAGACCGTCTTCACGGTGCACAATGTGGAGTATCAGGGAAGCTACAATCATGTGGTGATGGGGGATATTATCGATATTCCGCAGGAGTATGCACATCTGGTGGAGATGGGAGACAGCGTCAATCTGATGAAGGGCGGTATCGAGGCGGCCAATGCCTTTACCACCGTCAGTCCCAGCTATGCAGAGGAATTGAAGGATCCGGCCAATGCCTTTGGTCTTGATGAAATCGTCCGCCGCAATGCCTTCAAGCTGCGGGGCATCTTAAACGGCATTGACACCGGTATCTATAACCCGGAAAAGGATACGATGCTGCCGGCCAACTATACGGCAACGGATCGGCAGGGCAAGAAGGCCTGCAAAACGGCGCTGCAGGGAACGCTGGGTCTGCCGGTCTGCGATGCACCGCTGCTGGTGATGATCAGCCGCCTGGTGGCGGCCAAGGGCACCGGTCTGGTGGTGCAGACGATGGACGGCATCCTTGACAATCTGGGCTGTCAGTTTGTGCTGCTCGGCACCGGCGATCTGGTCTATGAGGAATTCTTCCGCGGCCTGCAGGCACGCCATCCGGATAAGGCGGTCTGCATGATCGAGTTCAACACTGAGAAATCTCACCGGCTCTATGCGGCGGCGGACATGCTACTGATGCCCTCCCGCAGCGAGGCCTGCGGACTGGCGCAGATGATTTCCTGCCGCTATGGAACCGTGCCCATCGTCCGGGAAGTGGGCGGCCTGAAAGACTCCATCAAGGACTGCACGCTGGGTGACGGAAGCGGCTTCGTTTTCAGTGATTTTTCAGCTGCTACTTTCTATAATGTGGTGGCAGGTGCGATCGCCCGCTATGGCGACCGGGAAAACTGGGAAAAGCTGGTTGAGCACGATATGCACCTGGACTTCGGCTGGGGACATGCGGCCAACGAGTATCTGGATATGTATAACAGTCTGTAAAAGGCTGCGCGGAGGACTTGAAGCATGCTGACAGTATCACAGCGGATTGTCCTTCCGCCAAAATAAATTGGGAAGGGGAAACAGAGAGTATGAACAGGAAAAGCAGTAAAGGCAGGAACACAGCAGAGGGCAGCACTGCAAAGAAAGCAGCGGCAGAGGTTACAGCGGCAGCACGCACGGCTTCCGGGGTGACCGCTGCTGAGAGTGAACAGATGGATACGTTCCGGGCGGATCTGGAGAACTATTTGAATAACCGCTATCATACGGACTTCGATCATGCCCGCGCCGAAGATCTCTACAAGGCGACGGCGTCCATCATCAACCAGCGGCTGCTGGAGCGGCGCTGGGCTTTCAATAAGGAAGCCAGGGCGGCAGAGAAGAGCAGCGGAGACAAGAAAAAGATCTATTACATCAGCATGGAGTTCCTTATGGGGCAGTCCCTGAAGAACAATCTCTATAACCTGGGACTGACGGAAACGGTCAGCCGGGTTATGGCCGAGCGCGGGGTGTCCATGGAGGAAATCTATGACCAGGAGCCGGATGCAGGACTTGGCAACGGCGGCTTGGGACGCCTCTCGGCATGTTATCTGGATGCCTTGGCCAGCGGCGGTTACGATGCCACCGGCTTCTGCATCCGTTATGAGTATGGTCTCTTCAAGCAGACCCTGGTGGACGGCTGGCAGGCAGAAACGCCCGACAACTGGCTTCCGGGCGGCCATGTCTGGCTCAATGCCCATGAGGATGAGACCTGCAAGGTGCATTTCTACGGCAGCTACCATGAATACTGGGACGATACGGGATGTCACTACGAAATCACGGGCGAGGACATCGTCGATGCCGTGCCGTATGACATGTATGTTTCCGGTGCCGACAGCAAGGCGGTGGCCAAGCTGCGTCTCTGGAAGGCGGAAGCGCTGGAAGGCTTTGACATGGAGTCCTTCAACAACGGTGATTTCACCAAGGCGGCGCAGCAGAACAACAAGGCAGAGCTGATCTCCAAGGTGCTCTATCCCGCCGACAACCAGCAGGAGGGCAAACAGCTGCGGCTGAAGCAGCAGTACTTCATGGTATCCGCTTCCTGCCAGAACATTGTCAAAGATCATGTGCGTCTTTACGGTACACTGGACAACTTCCATCAAAAGAACGCCATTCATATCAACGATACCCATCCGGCGCTGTGCGTGCCGGAGCTGATGCGGATTTTCCTGGATGAATATGGCTGCGATTGGGACTATGCCTGGTACAGAGTGAAGCATTCCCTGTCCTATACCAACCATACGGTGCTGGCCGAGGCGCTGGAGAAATGGAACCAGGAGATGGTCAGGCTGATGATGCCCAGGATCTATGTGCTGATTCAGGAGATCGACCGCCGGTTCCGTCAGGAGATGGAGGTGATCTTCCCCGGCGACGAGGGCAAGATCAACTATATGGCGCCGCTGGGCGATGGGCAGGTGCGGATGGCCAATCTGAGCATCGTGGGTTCTCACAGCATCAACGGTGTCTCGGGACTCCATTCCGATATCCTCAAGAACGAGCTGTTCCATGACTTTTATCTGGCATACCCGGAGATGTTCCACAATGTGACTAATGGTATCGCGTATCGCAGGTGGCTCTGCCAGGCCAATCCGGCACTGGCGGATTTGGTGGATGACTGCATAGGGCCGGCATACAGAACCAGACCCGAACGTCTTGCCGACTTTATCAAATACAGGGATGATCCGTCGATCCCGGCGCGGCTGGATGCGATCAAGCGCAGCAACAAGGTGCGGCTCGCAGACAAAATTGCGGCCACGGGTACGGCGGCACCGGATCCGGATTCCATCTTCATCGTGCAGGCCAAGCGGCTGCACGAGTATAAGCGGCAGCTCCTGAATGCCCTGAGGATCATCAGCCGCTACAACGAGCTCAAGGAGAATCCGAATCTGGACAGGCAGCCGGAGACCTACCTCTTTGCCGCCAAGACGGCACCGAACTACTATGCGGCCAAGCGGGTTATCCAGCTGATCTGGTGTCTGGGACAGGAGATCGAGAAGGATCCTAAGATTGCGCAGAAGCTGCGGGTCATCTTCCTTGAGAATTACAGTGTCTCCATGGCGGAAACGCTGATGCCGGCAACCGATATCTCTGAGCAGATCTCTCTGGCGGGCAAAGAGGCCAGCGGCACAGGCAACATGAAGATGATGATTAACGGGGCGCTGACCATCGGCACGATGGACGGCGCTAACGTGGAGATGTATGAGTACGTCGGCAAGGACAACATCTACATCTTCGGACAGCGTGCCAAGGAGGTGCAGCAGCATCTGGAGGCGGGCTATGAGAGCCGCCGTTACATGGAGGGCAGCCGCCGGCTGAAGGAAACGCTGGAAACCCTGAAGAAAGGATTCAACGGTCAGAGCTTCAAGGAGCTTTATGACTATCTGCTGAACCCGACTTACAGCATTGCGGATCCTTACATGTGCCTGTATGACTTTGAGGATTACTGCAAAGTTTCTGATGAGATCACGCGCGACTATAAGGACAGAAAGAAATGGGCGCATAAGTCCGTGACCAACATTGCGATGGCCAGTCACTTCGCTGCCGACCGGGCGGTGAAGGAATATGCGGACGACATTTGGGAGAGCGTGCCCGTGGTCGAAAAATAACGGAGGATAACGATGGCGAAAATCCTGTTGGTAGAAGACGATGCGGACATTGTGGAGAATCTTTCTGCACTGTTGTCTGCAGAGGGTTTCACGGTCAAGAGTGCCGGGACGCAGCAGCAGGCTGTGGATCTGCTCTCCGGGGAGCGGTTCGATCTGGCTCTGCTGGATATCTCCCTTCCCGATGGCAGCGGCTACGCGGTCTGTTCGGTGATCAAGGCGGATACGGAGGACAATCTGAATCGTGATGTGCCGGTGGTCTTTATCACTGCCTACGATGATGAAGCCAGTGCGGTGGCCAGTCTGGACATGGGGGCTGATGATTACATCTCCAAGCCCTTCCGTCCAAGGGAGCTGGTGCTGCGCCTCAAGAACATCCTGCGGCGCACCGGCAATGCAAGTGCGGTTTACAAGATCGGTGACCTGACGGTGGATGCTGCCAAGGGCGTGGTGCACAAGGGCGACCGGGAGCTCTTCCTGTCGGTTCTTGAATACCGGCTGCTGCTGGTATTTCTCAATCATAAAGATCAGATTCTGTCCCGGGAGAAGCTGATCGAAGAGATCTGGGACATTGCCGGCGAATATGTCAATGACAACACGCTGACCGTATATATCAAACGGCTTCGCGGCAAGATCGAAAACGACCCGCAGCATCCGGAGATTATTCGTACGGTGCGCGGCAAGGGATACAAAATCAGCGGCTGACGGATTATGTGGAGAAATCAGGATACGAAAATTGCGTTCGCTGCAGGCGGCGTCATTACAGTACTGGCGGCCGTGCTGGCATTCTTTGTCAGCTCGGCGGCCGGTTTTGCGGCACTTTGCACAGGGATCGCCCTGTGCATCGTTTTTGTCTATGCCAGCTGGCAGCGGGGACGGGCGATTGCACGTCTTTCGGACAAGATCGACAAGGTGCTTTACAGCGATACTCTCGTTGCTTTGGATGACAGTAAGGAAGGCGATCTGGCGGTGCTGGAAAGCGAGATCCGCAAGATGAGCATCCGTATCCGGGAGCAGGCACATGCGCTGGAAAAGGAAAAGCTCTTCCTGCGGGATGCCATCGCAGACATATCACACCAGATCCGCACTCCGCTGACTTCGGTCAATCTGCTGGTAAGTCGTCTGCGCCGCGGCGGCATCGATGAAGGGGAGATGAAGAGGCACCTGCACAGCATCGAGACCAACATGAATCATATCGAGTGGCTGGTCAGTTCGCTTTTGAAGATGTCCAAGATCGATTCGGGCACGGCCGGCTTTCGGGCGGAGCCGGTGAATCTGGCGGATCTGGTCGAGCGTGCCGTAGAACCGCTGCTGATCTCGATGGAACTGCACGAGCAGCTCTTTGACTACAGCAGTTCAGGCAAGGAGCACTTTCTGGGAGATATCAACTGGACCGAGGAAGCCGTCGGCAACATTCTGAAGAACTGTATGGAACATACGCCCGACGGCGGGCATATTGAAGTCTGCGGCAGTGAGAATGCGCTCTATACCGAGCTGGTCATCTGTGATAACGGGCCGGGTTTTTCGGAAAAGGATCTGCCGCATCTGTTTGAGCGCTTTTACAAGGGAACCAACAGCAGCAGCACCAACAGCTACGGCATCGGTCTGGCACTGTCACGGATGATCGTGGTGGCGCAGAACGGCACGATCAAGGCAGAAAACCGCAGCAGCGGCGGCGCCCGCTTTATCATCCGGTTTTACAAGCGGGAAAAGCTGCTGAAGTGAGGTGTGCTTTTTGGAAAAGCGCCGACGTAGCGGGAGCGGCTGTTGTGTCTTTCGGGAAAGCGCCGGCATGCCGAAAAGAAGGCAGAGAGAACATCAAAAGCGAAAAGCAAACGTCAATCTGCTGCGGGAAATAACGGACTGTTGAGAGAAATGGACGGATGTGGGCATGGAAATACTCAGGGCAGACAATATCACCAAGATCTACGGCACGGGGGCGAGTGCGGTGCACGCGCTGTCGGGGGTGTCCTTTTCCGTTAAGAAGGGGCAGTTCCTTGCAATCATCGGGCCTTCAGGCTCCGGCAAGTCTACACTGATGCATATTCTGGGCGGTGTGGAGCAGCCCACTGCCGGCAGGGTGTTTGTGGACGGCGTGAACATTGATGCCATGGATGAAGATGAGATCGCGGTGTTTCGGCGCCGGCAGATCGGCATCGTCTATCAGTTCAACAATCTGATTCCGATGCTGAACGTGGAGGAGAATATCGGTCTTTCGGTGACGCTGGATGGACGGGTGCCGAGTCTTTCCAGGATCCATATGCTGATGGAGGAACTGGGTCTGGGAGAACGGGGCGGCTTTTTTCCGGGCCAGCTGTCCGGCGGCCAGCAGCAGCGGGTGGCCATCGCCCGTGCCCTGCTCAATGCACCGGCGATCTTTCTGGCGGATGAGCCTACCGGCAACCTCGACAGCCGCAGCAGCCAGGAAGTGCTGGAGCTTTTGAAGACGTCCAACCGCAAGTACCGGCAGACCATGGTTATCATTACCCATGATGAGGATATTGCACTGCAGGCAGACCGGATCATCACCATCGATGACGGCCGCCTGGTAGATGATCAGGTGGTGCGGGAATGACGATGTATGGAAAGATCGCTTATCGTCTCCTTCGGGAGCGCCTCTCCAAGACCCTGACGGTGCTGGCCGGGATCTTTCTGTCCGCCTTCCTTATCGCCGCACTGGAGACCAGTATCAGTAGCCTTCTTGCTTACGCCACGGAACACGGGATCGCCGCGGCTGACCTGCTGTCGATTCAAAGAAGGGGCAGCGGCGGCATACTGCACAGTGGGACGATCCGCTATGCGGGGATTTTTCTGTGTGTCGTGGTCGCGATTTTAATCGTAGCGGGTGTATGTGCGCTTGTATATAATGCGTTTGCCATTTCCGTGCGGCGGCGTGCAGACAGTTATCGGATTCTGGCTGCGGCCGGCGCCACCCCGGGACAGATGCGGCGGATTGTCGTGCACGAATGCACGGTACTTGCAGTGGCCGGCATCCTGCCTGGTATTCCCCTGGGGATTTGGTGCGGGCAGGCGCTTCTGCATGCGGTGTCGGATTTCGTCAATGTGCTCTTTGGCATACCTGCTGGTGCGCAAATCGCACCGGGTGTGCCGGCGGCGCTGATCGTGCTTTCTTTCCTGCTGCTCTACGCTCTCCTGCTCTTCGCAGCGCTTCTGCCTACGGTGCCGATAGAAAAGATCCTGATACCGGCGGAAGAGACCGGGGCGCTGACGCGCCGGCACAGGAGAACTCATCTGAATGTCCGCCGCCAGAGCTTTGCCTGGGCCATGGCGCGCCGGTATTTCAGGGAAGCGCTGCACAGCTACATGAACTCCATCGTTGCGCTGGTGATCAGTATGATCCTGATCATGACCATGTCCTCCCTGGTGGATCACATGCAGCATGTAATCCGCCTGGTCGGTGCCGGAAGCCGCTATGCAGAAGCAGGCGCCGGCGGGCCCGGAAGCGGCTTCGGACAGGGATTTCTTCCTGCCATGCGGTTTGTTGTCGCGGTTTTCATGGTGGTCATGTTCATGATCGTGGCCGTCAATGTATTCAATGCCATTTCTGCCAATATTCTGTCGCGCAAGAGAGAGCACGTGACACTGGCTGCCCTGGGGATGACCATGAAGGAGATCAGCCGCATGCTCAGTCTGGAGTGCGTACTTTACGGGATCTGGTCGCTGATTCTGTCGCTGCCGGTTTCGATCGTATGCGCCGGTATTGTACCCAGAATTCTTCTGGGCGACGTGCCTTACATCTTTCCCTGGCGCGGGCTGCTGCCTTCGCTGCTGTGCATTGCCATCGTCGTCGCCGGCGCCATGGCCTATTCAAGGTGCAAGCTGGCTGACAGCCATCTGATCAATACCCTGCGGAAGACCGGGGTGTAGGTGCAGCGCTGTCCTTTGCGGCCTATAGAAGCGGCCTATAGCAGAATGGGCTGGGAAAACCGTTGGTATGCAGGGATTGTCTGCCTGCTCCAACTACAACGGCGGCGCCGGTGCTCACTGTGTCTGTCACAAGGAGCACACCAAAAAGACCCTGCCTGCAGGGTCTTTTTGGTGTGTGTTTGTTGAATGTGTGTTATGAGAGGATGAGAGATTATTATGATCTGCAGCTATTTCCTTGCTGCAATGATAGAATAGCCGGTAAACCTAAAAAGAAACTGAAAAGGATAATTTTTTTCCATTTGAGGAAGGAAAACGACAGAATAAATGCCTGCCTCCATATTCTTGTTGACATATTGCAGCCGTGCCGATAGCCTAAAAGCAGGTGCTTCCCTGCGCACCGAATCAACCATGGAGCAGGGCCTGAATATCCGGAGGTACATAGATTGGGAAAGATTGTGAGAATATCCGGCGATGTGGTCTATATTGGTCTGGAGAACGGGGAACTGGCCGAGGTGCCTGTTGAAAGCTTGAACTATGAATTTCCACAGGTGGGCGATGATGTTAAGATCTACCGTTCGGATAAGAAAATCATTGTGGAAAAGGTGGTGCGTCCTGCATCGGCGCCGCAGTATGTCCATGTGCATGCCGATGTGTATCCGGGCAGAGAACGAAGAATTAACAAGCATGTCTTTGTCTGGGTAGGCGCCTTTCTGTTTGGCGGTCTCGGTGTGGACCGCTTCCTTCGCGGACAGGTCGGATGGGGTATTTTCAAGCTTCTGACCTGCGGCGGTGTCGGCATCTGGGCACTGGTTGACTTTATTATTGCGCTGACGAAAGTCTATGGAAGCGCCTTCGGTGCGGAAGATACGGTCGTCTTTATTGACGGGCAGTATGCACGCTGAGGGAATGTATTGCCATCGCCTGCACCGGCTGCGTGCAAGGCAGTGACCGATGTCCAATGAATCCAATGAAAATAAGTGAAAACGGGAGGCGGATCATGCGCCGGAAAGACAGAGAAATTACAGAGCATCAACAGCTGCTGGAGATCATGCAGCGATGCCGGGTATGCCATCTGGCACTCAATGACGAGGATGGATTCCCCTATATTCTGCCGCTGAACTTTGGTGTCGAGGATCACGGCGGGACGATCAGACTGTATTTTCATAGTGCGCTGGAAGGACACAAGCTGGAATTGATGCGAAGGGATCCCCGTGCTTCCTTCGAGATGGACACAGGCCACGATCTTCAGTATTTTGAAGAACGGGGATACTGCACCTATGCCTATGAAAGTGTCACCGGCAAGGGCCGCATCCGGTTTCTGCCGGAGGAGGAGAAGCCCAAAGCGCTGCAGTGTCTCATGGACCATTATCATCCTGTGCAGCAGGAAAAGCACGCCTGGTTCAATCCGGCTGCGATACCGCGCACCGTGGTGTACTGCCTCGAAGTCACGTCTTTGACCGGCAAGCGGAAAGCACCGGTGCAGAGGTAGGAAACTCTCCCTGCAGAGGCCTGGGGCAGAATGAAAAGCCACCCTCTCCGCAGGCGGAGAGGGTGGCTTGGTGCGGGCGAAGATTGGCAATTCGCCCATGCGCTGTGCGCGCAGATGCAAAGTGAATGCAAAGTTCTTTTCAGCGGGTGATCAGAACATGACGGTTGCGATCGCGGTGAAGACTGCCACCACGATGACCGGGATGACGACATCGAGCACGAAGATGTACTTGTATGCGATTTTGTGATTCAGTCCGAAGTAGGACAGCATCAGGAAACATCCTGTAGCGTGCGGCAATGCATCGAAGGTGATCGAAGCATTGGCGATCAGCCGGTGCAGTACATCCAGATTGGCGCCGGAATGGACGAAGTAGTCACCCAGATACTGCATTGTCAGCTGTGCTCCCGAGGAAGCCGAACCGCAGATGCCGGCGATGGCACTGGTGGAAATGACTCCTTTCCAGTAGACGCTGATATCCATGCTCATCAGTGCTTTCACGATGGCGGCGAAGGCGTCGGTACTGGAGACGATCGTGCCGAATCCGACCACGGCGCCCAGCGTCAGAGCTGCACCGGAGGCGCCGATGGCGCTGTCTTTGAGCCAGCTTTTGAATGCCGTTGACTTCTTGCCTTCAATCTGTTTGAAATTGAGTGCCAGCGCGGCGATGATGCCGAGGCACATGGCGATGACTGCCAGCAGGGTGGCATCGGCTTTTTTAATTGTAAAGCTTCCGATGATAATGACGGCGATGACCACGATCAGCGGGGTGAAGCCGCCGGCTGCGCCGGGGAGCGATTCCCGCTTATAGGTGGTCTGTGCCTCCAGGGGCACCCAGCCTTCGATTTGACCTTGCGCCACCTGCTGCATGGTTTTCTTGTAATACCATTCCACCATGAAGATGCTGAGTGCCATGCCGATGGCGGTCATCAGCGTGCCCATGATGGGCGCCGATACCAGGCTTGTGCCCATTGCGGTAGGAATGACGTTCTGAATCTGCGAACTTCCCGGCGCTGCAAGGACGAAAGCGCCTGCACCTGCCGCCGTGGCGACGATGATCATCTTTCGGGGGATGTTCAGCTCTTCGAACAGACTCCAGGCGATTGGCGCGATGGCGAACATGATGACGAAGAAGCTGACGCCGCCGTAGCAGAGCAGGAAGCAGAACACGGTGAGCACGGTTAAGATATGCTTTTTGCCGAACCAGTCGACGAATTTGTAGGCAATCGTTTCGCATGCGCCCGTGATCTGCATCATGTTGGCGAACATCGAAGAGGCAAGGAAAAGCAGATAGTAGTTGGTGAACACAACCGCCATGCCGCCGATCCACGACTTGGAAAAGCCTGTCCATACGTTGATCCCGTTGAGAATCAGGATGACGGCGCCTGCCAGAAGCGATGTGGGAACGGCATGGTATCCTCTGTAGCTAACGATGATTAGTACGGCTATGCCCAGAAAGAGCCCTGTAATTCCTAATACCACGATATGCTCCTTTCTGTACCGGCTATCTCAGTCTGTAATCGGCTGCATATTCACAGGGTTCGTCATAAACGAACTGTCTGGCAGCGAGCACCTTCTTGACGGGCAGGGAAGCCAGCCCTTTGCCGACATAGCCGTTGGTCGGCCAGTCGTACCATGTGGGTTCGTTGAACTGAATCGTACCATCGCACCAGGTAATTTCCGGCGTTCTCAGTTCGTACGGATAATCATCGGGTTTTTCCCATTTCGGAAGGATAACAGGATAGGCAATACCGGCTTTTGTGAAGTTTGTCTTGGGATCCTCACCCTTTTCCATGGAATCGGGGAAGTATTTGTAGTGCATTTTGCCTGCGGACTTCTTTTCCCATGCGGTCGCTTTGGCGACATCAGCTGCGGGTTTGCTCGTATCGATTTCCAGCTTCATGAACTGGAAGTCATAGGCCGAAGCGGTGGCGATATACCTGTTTTCGTTGTGTCTGACAGCTGGAATATCGCAGAACAGCTTGCTGTAGCCCAGCATTTCACGGCCGCCGATGATGGGGTCGGCATTGTCTTCGAACATGCACAGAACCAGATCACCATCCAGATCGTCTCTTTCACCCTTGAAGTGGACAGGGCAGTTGACATTGATCAGGTTGTAGCCTCTGCCATCCATCCATCCCAGATGGAGAAATTCGCAGACGAGCACGGTGATCTGCGGCGCATTCAGCGTGTAGCAGTCAGGGATATACTGACTGAGGATCTCTTCGTCGGTTTCGTAGGTGATACCGACTACGTGCACATCACCCGGCTGGTAGTGATCGGCCATACCTTTGCCGCCGTCCCAGGGCTGCTGCTGGCACCATGTGGGGCCGAAAAAGACAGGCATAGAATAAGCTTTTCCATCCTTAGAATACGGTTTCATTTGAAGACCTCCCTTTGTTTTATATATAACAACGATTCTAAATAATACAAGTTTTCTTACAATTAAATCGTAGCATGTTCTATTTGGGAAGAAAACCAATAAAATAGGCAGGAATGTTGCTATTGCAACACTCCCGCCTATATTGTCGAAGAAGGAAGGGTTCATATGCGGTCTAAGAAAGCGCAATGATCGGGGTATCAGGCAGCGTCTAATGGCCGCTTCCTAGCCGTTGGGCTCTCCGCGGACATAGGCCTCATCGATGGAATTGGTAATCTCGCCGGCAAACCATCCGAGCTCTTCAGCCGATCGATCGTGACCGTCCAGCCGATAGCGGAACAGACCGATGATGCCGGACGTGATATAGGAGATGAACATGTCGAGCTCGTCAGGGTTGGGCGGATTGGAGCGGAACCACGTTGTGCGGAGTGCTTCGTAGATGCCGATGTTCAGCTTGTAGAGGAAATTGATGTCGCCTGTCGAGCTCATGAGCACCCTGCATTCCTCCTCGTATTTCAACAGCACTTTGAACACGGCAACATGCTGCGGGTGCTGACCGGGAACATAGCCCTCCCGGTTGATTTTGTCGACTTTTTCTTTGACCTCTTCGATAATCCGGTTTTCGATGCACGAGATTAAGTCATAGATGTCCTGGTAGTGGTTGTAGAAGGTGGATCGATTGATGTCCACAGCTTCGGTGATCTCCCGCACAGTGATTCCGGTGTATGGTTTGGTCTTCATCAGATCAAGAAATGCGTGTTCGATGGCATTTCGTGTTCTGGCCGTCGCTTTGTTGGTTGTCATAATGGTTCGACCTCCGGAGTACGCAAATGCACAGTAAGAATATCTTGCCGTGATTATAACATAAATGCGGCACGGAGGAAGCCCTGGAAATGTGACAGCGCGTGACGGCGAAACCTTGTGTGCGGCCGGATCAGTCATTATCCCGGCGCGGCCGCCGGTAACGGACAATCAGGATGACAGCGGCGGCAATGCTAAGCAGCGCCATGACGGCACAGACCGTCCAGCTGTATTGCCAGAGTCCGCGGGCACCGAAAACGACCCCTACGAGGAGCGGCGCGGCCGGCATTCCCATGTCGCCTGCACCGCCGGCGAGTCCGGTGATGATGGGAAGGCGGCGCGGACTGTAGATTTCGGGGAGGATGGAATAGAAGGTGCCAAAGCCCCAGGAGCCGCTGAAGGAAAACAGGAAGGAAACGCACCAGAAGGCAGGGAAGCTGGTGAGATCCATAGTGATCAGCAGGATCGATGAGAAGACAATGAGGATGGGGCCCAGAGCAAGTGCCAGGATACGTGCAGTCGCTTTGTGGCTGCTCCGCGCCGTGAAGAGATCCGACAGCTTGCCGGAAACCAGACAGGCAGCAATGAGACCTAAGGCGACAGGGACGTTCAACTTGCTGATTTCCATGGCATTGTAACCGAGATATTCACTGAACAGCGGCAGATCGACAGTGATGGCTTGCACAACGAACGTAGTGGATAAGAAAGCGATGATCAAAAGCCAAGTGGTCGAATTTGAGAGCAATTCCCGTGTGAGGCTGCGGTCGTTTTCTTCTTGGGAAGACAGTTCTCCGGATCCTTCCGAGGTGGCGGGATGGGTATTCTGCTCCGGCGCCGTATAGGATACGGTCATTACCCACAGGCAGCCAAGAAACAGCATGATGCCGCCTAAGGCATAGTAGGAAACGATCCAGTTGAATCGGGTGATGAAAAATCCGGTCAGGATGCTTCCCACACCGCCGCCGCTGTAAAAAATGCCGTTGAAGACAGTGGTTGCAAGCCCTCTTTGTCCTTCCGGGATCACATCCATGATCACCAGGAGAAGAACAGGAAAGCAGAGCGAGGAAAATCCCTGTACGATTTTCATGATGATCAGCAGGGCGGGCAGCGTCGTGTGCGGGATGACGAATTGAGGAACCACTGTGCATATGATGGAAACAATCATATTCCATCGCACGCCGAAGCGCTTGTAAGTATATCCCGCAGTGATCATGGCGGCCACGATCGCCGCGGATTTGACGGTATCTCCGGTGAGAAGAAACGCTGTACTCATACCGGTGTTCTCGGCCAGCGTGCTGACTGTCATGGAAAACTGCGGAAATGCCGAGGATATACTGCACCCCAGTAAAGCGCTGATGAAGACAATATACCAAGCTTTCTCGGTTGAAATAGATTTCTGCATTGTAATCGAACCTCCTGCCATAGAATTAAAGCAAGGATCATGCCAGTCATGAAAAAGGGCATCGTTTGCAAGAAGGGGGCGGTATAGAGGGGGAAAACGTGAAAAAACACCCCGAGAAGGTGCTTTCCGGAGAAGAATTCCGGGAAGGAAAAAACGTATGTAAACTTTTTATTACGTATGATATGATTATTTGTAACAGAAAAGTTACAGCTAATAGAAATAAAAGAAAGAAAGAAGGTGCGATATCATGCTGGATCTAGCATTGGATTACATGCATATTCTTGGAAATATTGACGGCTTTCTGGTCATCGATAAAGATGAGAAGGTTGTCTATATGGCAGATAATTTGATACGACAGATGCACCTGGAAAAGCCGGAAGACGTGATCGGAGAAAATATCCGGGAGCTGATCCCCACGAATAATACATACAAGATTTTGCAGACGGGGGAAAAACAGATCGGTGAGATGTACTTTATCGACGGATACACCATCATCAGCAACGGGTATCCGATTTACAAGGACGGAGAGCTGATCGGCGCCTTTGAATACGATGTTTTCAGCAACATCGGCTTCCTGGAAGAGTTCATGGAGAAGGTGAACACCGTCGGTGACGACAAGGCGAATATCCATCGGAAAAAACACAATGCCAACAAAAAGGCCAGATATTCTCTCGATGACATGAAGGGTTCCGGTCCGGCCATGACAAAACTGAAAAGCGAGGTTGTGGCTGCCGCCAAAAGCCAGTCGACCGTACTGATCACAGGGGAGACCGGGTGTGGCAAAGAACTGGTTGCCCATGCGATCCATAAGCTGAGCCAAAGGAGCCTGTTCCATTTTGTCAGGGTCAACTGCGCAGCGATTCCGGCGGAGCTGTTCGAATCGGAGTTGTTCGGATACGATGAAGGAAGCTTCACCGGCGCACGCAAGGGCGGGAAGTTCGGGATGGCGGAGATCGCCAGCAATGGAACCCTGTTTCTGGATGAAATCGACAATCTGACCCTGCATATGCAGGCCAAGATCCTGCGGTTCCTCCAGGAAAAGGAAATCTATCATGTGGGCGGCGACTTTGCCATTCCGGTGAACACGAGGGTGGTGGCAGCGACGAACCAGGATCCCAGAAAGCTGGTGGAGGCGGGAAAGATGCGGAAAGATTTTTATTACCGCCTCAACGTGATTGAGATCCATGTGCCGCCGCTTCGGGAACGGAAGGAAGATATTCCGGAGATTGCCCAGAGTCTGGTCGAAGGGTTCAACACAACATTCGAAGCGGTGGGCAGCCGGGTGGAAAGCATCGATCCTGAAGTCTACCGCCTGCTTGCAGCCTATGACTGGCCGGGAAACATCAGAGAATTAAGCAATGTTCTGGAGAGAGCCTTCAACCGCTGCGAAGGGAAGCGGATGAAGCCCGAGCATTTTGATGATTTTGCAAAGGATCTCGACCTCCGGGCGCAGAAGGAAGAGCCGCTGCTTTTCGATGAGAACGCCACATTAAAGGAGATCAAGGATCAAGCGGAGGACTATGCTATTCGAAGAGCGCTGCTGCACAACGGACAGAATATTACGAAAGCTGCATCTGCGCTGGGGATTTCACGGCAGATTCTTCATCGAAAGCTGAAGGCGCAGAAAGAAAAGAGTAAACAAAAAGTTACAGTGTGGCACCGGACATAATGAAATTGAAGCGTGTATAACCCTTTTTTTCACATTGAACAAAATGGTCTGCAGCATGGCAGCAGGCAGAAAGAATGCAGTTTCGACAGGGAAAGCACCCTGCGGGGCTGCATTTTCTTTTTGTTGGCATGAAAATTGCATTGTACTTGTAGGCAAAGACAGTCGGCGAAAGTGAACAGTTGGTTAAGGCAAGGAGGTATTGTAATGGATAAACAACTGCAAACGACAAAGCTAAAGTGGTCGACGAAGATCGGCTATGCCATCGGGCAAATGGTGGATTCGACAGGCTACAATGTCTACTATTTCTTTTTCCTGTACTTTTTGACGGATTTCGCAGGCATCCCTGCAGGGACGGCCGGCACGGTATCCTTGATTGCCATCATGTGGGATGCGGTCACAGATCCTATCGTGGGAAATATTTCAGACAATCTGAAATCTCCCTACGGGAGACGCCGTCCACTGATGATCGGCGCAACAATCCCCTATGCGGTCTGTACGTTTTTGATCTTCAATAATGTACATTTCCAGGGGAACGCAAAATTTGCCTACTTTGTATTGATTGCGATTCTGTTCTGGACCTGCTATAAGACATACGTCATTCCTTACTTTGCGCTCGGTGCAGAACTGACGGATGATTACAACGAGAGAAACACGCTTCGCTCCATGGCGGGCGTCTGCCTCCAGCTGGCCGTTATGCTGGCATCATCGGCACCGCCCATGATTCTTGAAATTGCGGGCCGGCACGGCATGACCGGCGCGAAGGGATGGAATGCCGTAGGCATTATCTTTGCCGCCATCATTATCATCGCGGCTTTCGTTTGCTGGACGACGACCCGGGGCGGAGAGCTGGTTTCCAAAGCGGCCGATGAAGACCACCGGGTGGCCAACAAGGACAGCGGTCTGATCAAGAGCTTCATTGCGATCCTGAAACTGAAACCGGCATTGCTGCTGGCGGTATCGGTATTCCTCTGGAATATCACGACGGTATTTCTCAGCAGCGGCGCAGTCTATGCTCTGACCAATCTGCTGAAGGCTTCTGCGGCACAGCAGTCGACAGCCTTTTTCGTACAGTGCGGCATGGGGATCGTCTGGATTCCGATCATCAACATCTGGGCCAACAAAGCCGACAAAAAGCTGGTCTATTGGATCGGCATGGGCATCTCTGCCGTCATCATGCTGTTTTTCACCTTCATCGGATTCGGGAGCTTCCCGGTCTGGCTGGTCTATGTATCGATCTTTGCCTTTGGAAACTCCGTATTTTGGACGCTGTATTATTCCATGATGTACGATATCAGTGAACTGGATGAATTCAAGACCGGCAACCGCAGAGAGGGTCAGATCTCTGCCCTGATGTCGTTCTTCCAGAAGCTGGGTGCCGCCTTGGCGACATGGCTGATCGGTCTCCTTCTGGAGCAGGGCGGCTATGTAGGCACAGCGGCAGTGCAGAGCAGCAGCGCCCTGCATATGATTCAGAACATCGTCACGATTTTCCCCGCACTAATCGGTATCGCGGCCGCCGTGGTCGCCATCGCTTACCCCATTACCGGGAAACGCTATGCGGCGCTGGTCAACGCCCTGAAGCTGAAGAGAGAAGGAAAAGAATACACGACTGAAGGATTTGAAAAACTGCTTTAAGCTGTTCGGTGATGACGAGGAATCAGCGTTAGCAGGAAAGAAGCACAAAGGCATATATGAAAGGAGCATCATCAAGATGGGAAGATTTTTAAATGTGGGTATCATCCAGCAGTCCTGCGGAAAGAATGCGGCGGAGAACCTGGCGTATCTGGAAGATAAGGTGGACAAGCTGATGGAAGGCCACCATAAGCCGGAACTGATCGTTGGCGTGGAGTGCATCGAGGCATTCACACCGGACACAATCCCGGGGCGGATGACAGAGTACTTTGCGCAGATTGCGAAAAGACATCAGATCTATTTCATTCCGGGCACGATTTATGAAATTGACCCCGCACTGCCGGAGGGGAGATTCTACAATACGGCCGTTGTCTTCAATCCGAAAGGGGAACTGATCGGCAAGTACCGCAAAATGGCCCCCTGGAGACCGGCAGAGGATGCCGCCGAACCGGGCAGGGACTATCTGGTGTTTGATATTCCGGAGAAGGAGACGAAAGTCGGCGTACAGATCTGCTATGACATGAATTTCCCGGAGATTTCCAGGAACGAGACGCTGATGGGTGCCGAGGTCCTGGTCAAGCTGACCATGGATCCCCAGGAACTCTTCAAGCTGAATCAGCACATCCATTATGCCCGCGCGCTGGAGAACCAGGCGTATCTGGTATGCACCAACGGTGTGGGATTCTTCGGGGGATCGCAGCTGTACGGCCACTCGCAGGTGATCTCTCCGGAAGGCAACAGCCTGTGGGAAGCAGAGGGCACCGATACATTCTGCACCGTTACGCTGGATCTGGATCTGGTGGATCGCTGCAGGAAATATGGCACGATATTCATGGATCATTATCTGAAGCATCTCTTTGAATATAACTTCCCCATGCCGTATGCCGAAGATTTCAAGAAGGCACCGCTTTATCAAAGGCTGGGAACGGCGCCTGAGAATGCGGATGAATATGATGAGAATGTCATCCCCATCGGCGCAAATACGATCGGGAAGAGAAACATACACGATCTGCCGCTGGAACAGTGGCAGAAGGAATTGGATGCATTCCTGGATACGCGTCTGAAAAAATAAACAGGATTGATAGCAGGATCCGTTTGCTGCAAGCGCGATTCATGCCGAAAAACATGTGCAGAACACCAAAAACGCCGAGCCGCTGTGCTCGGCGTTTTGTATGGTGCTCCCATGACAAAAGCGCAACAATCCGGGGAATTCTAGTAAATGCCTGCAGGTTGTGTTACAATACTGGAAAATAGAATCCCCATGAGGCGATGTGCATATGGCCAGAAAAAGCAAGGGTAGAATCGAAAAATTCAACAAGAACAACGAGCTTCTGGATTTCAAAAAGGCCAGGAAAGAAAAGGAAAAGGCAGAGAAGGCTGCCAGGAAGGCGCACCGTGCAGAACAGAAGCGCCGCCGTGAGGAGCCGCCTGCCACAGAGGCCGAGCGAAAGCACCGGGAGCGGCGGCGCAGCAAGCTCCGCTACAAGCGTCTCATCATTGGGGTGATCGCTGCTGTGCTGGTTTTGGTGGTGGGATTTTCCACCTGGAACATCGTGCGGCTGAAGATAGAGCAAAAACAGCTCGTGGCCAAGCAGGAGCAGCTGGAAAAGAAGAAAAAGAAACTGAAATCCGAAATGAAGACCGTCAACGATCCGGAATACATCGAGCAGCAGGCACGCAGGCAGCTGAAGATGGTGATGCCCGGCGAGGTGCTGTACAAGCTGGAGGACGGCAAGGATACCAAGGATAGTAATGACTGATACCGAACGTGCAAAGAAGCAGACACCCGTTCTGGTTGTGGAGGGCCGCGATGATACGGCGGCCGTCAGACGGGCATTGGAGATCGAAACGATCGAGACCCACGGCTTTGGCATCTCGGATGCCACATGGGATCTGCTTGCGGAAGCGGACAGAAAGTGCGGCCTGATCATCTTCACCGATCCGGATCACGCAGGGGAGTCCATTCGGCAGCGTCTGACGGAGCGCTTTCCCCATGCAGGACAGGCATACCTGGATCGGGAAGATGCCAGAGCCGGTGCGGACATCGGCATCGAGAACGCATCGCCTGCAGCCATTCGGCGGGCACTCGCCAGGGTGCATGTGCAGACGGCAACGACAGCGCCGGTCTTCAGCAGACAGGATCTGTTCCGTGCCGGCCTCGACGGGGCGGCAGGCGCCAAGGAGGCCCGTCACAGGGTGGGCCGGTGTCTTGGCATCGGCTACGGGAATGCAGAGGCATTCGTCCGCAAGCTGAACCGGTATGGGATCACAAGGGAAGAATTTAATGAAGCGGTATACGAAACGGACGATCGACAGACGGATGATCAATGAGGCCGCACGGCATCATGATTTTCATACGGTCAAGAGTCTGGGTCAGAACTTTATCATAGACGAAGGCGTCATTGAGGCCATCGCAGAGGGCGCTGCGATCGGGCAAAGCGATCTGGTCATCGAGATCGGCCCCGGGATGGGGGTCTTGACGGCGGCAGCTGCCGCACGCGCCGGCCGGATCGTCGCTGTGGAGATCGATCAGCGGCTGCTGCCGATTCTGGAGCAGACACTGGCCGGTTTTGACAACGTGAGGGTGGTCTGCCAGGATATTCTCAAGACGGATTTGAAGAGCCTGATCCGTGAGGAGCAGGCGGCGGATCCGTCGCTTGCAGGCGTGAAAATCATTGGCAATCTGCCGTACTACATCACCACGCCCATTATCATGAAGCTGCTTACGGAGGAACTTCCCCTCGAAAGCATCACCATTATGATGCAGCGGGAGGTGGCGGAGCGGATCCGAAGCGGCGCAGGCAGCAGGACATATGGGGTCCTGTCTCTTTCAGTGCAGTATTACTGCGAAGTGAAATCGGTCGTTCGGGTGCCGAAAGAGGCCTTCCGGCCCCGCCCCAAGGTCGACTCGGAGGTACTGCGGCTGCGGCTGCGCAGGGAAAAACCCGTGCAGGTGCGCGATGAAGCGACTTTCTTCGGATGCATACGCGCCGGCTTCCGCGCCCGGCGCAAAACGCTGGCCAATTGTCTTACCGGCTTTTGCGGAGCATCGAAGGAAGAAGCATCGGCGATCATGATCTCGGTGGGAATCGATCCCGGCCGACGGGCGGAGACCCTGGATATGGAAGAGTTTGCACGCCTGGCTGATGCGTTCGAAAAGAGGAAATAAGGGATGTCACCAATAAAGAAATTTTACAGAAAATACCTTCACAATTACATCGGTCTCAGTGCGCTGCTGTCCATTCTGATCACGCTGATCATCGAGACCGCCGCCAGGCAGAGTCAGATGCCCTATGGTGGCATCCTCTTCCTGGTGCAGCATCCGCTGGTGTTTCTCTACAATGCAGTCATCATCTTCATGTGCTTTTCCATCGGCCTCCTGTTTCGACACCGGGTCTTTGTCTGCGGCTGTGTTTCCTCCTTCTGGCTGGCGCTGGGCATCGTCAACGGCATCATTTTAGCCAACCGGATGACGCCGTTCACCACAGGCGACCTGGCCGAGCTGAAGGACGGGCTGACCCTGGTGGGCAATTATATGTCCAAGGTACAGGTAGCGCTGATCATCGCGGCCATCGCCGGCATTGTAGTGCTTGTCATTCTGTCTTTCAACAAGGCACCGGTGCTGCAGGAAAAGATCCGCTACAAGCGCGCCGTTCCGAGTGTCCTGGCAATCATTGCAATCTGCATGGGCATCTGGTTTACGGGCATCAAGACCAATGTGGTAGATTCTTACTTCCCCAATCTGGCGTACGGCTACCGGGATAACGGTTTTACTTACTGCTTCCTGTCCACCTGGCTGAACCAGGGAGTTTCCCGCCCGACCAACTATTCGAAAAAGCAGATCGAAAAGATTTTCAGCAACAAGGAATGGAAGACCACCGTCGGCAATGTCAAGACCGATGGCGACGAGGATCATCCCAATATTATTTTCCTGCAGCTGGAATCCTTCATCGATCCCGCTATCTGCAAGGATATCAAACTGAGCGAGGATCCTATTCCCAACTTCCGAAAGCTGGAAAAAGAATTTTCTTCCGGTAAGATCCAGGTGCCGGCTATGGGCGCAGGCACTGCCAACACGGAGTTTGAGAACATGACCGGCATGAGCGTCAAATTCTTCGGCCCCGGCGAATATCCTTACAAGACCGTGCTCAAGAAGGAGAACGTTGAAAGTATTCCCTACGATCTGAAGAACATCGGGTATGCTACACATGCCATCCATAACCACCGTGCCGCTTTCTACGGGCGCAACGATGTCTTCGGCAACCTGGGATTCCAGACCTTTACCTCGCTGGAATACATGAGCGACGTCAGCAAGACACCTAAGAACTGGGCCAGAGACAACGTGCTGACGGGACAGATCATGGATGCGCTCAAGTCCACCAAGAAGCCGGACTATATCTATACCATCTCCGTGCAGGGCCACGGTAAGTATCCGACCGAGCAGGTCATTGAAAATCCGCGGATTACCGTTACCGAGGCGCCCACCCAGGAGCTGAAGTGGCAGTGGGAGTATTACGTCAACCAGCTGTACGAGATGGATGAATTCGTCAAGGAACTGACGGATACGCTGAAGAAGTATGACGAGCATGTGGTTCTTGTTATGTACGGTGACCATCTGCCGGCCATGGACAACCTGACGGAAGAAAACCTTGTGGGCAACAGGAACATCTACCAGACCAACTATGTTATCTGGGATAATTACGGCATGAAGAAGCAGAATAAGGATGTCTACGCTTACCAGATGGGCGCTGAACTGCTTGACCGCCTGGGCATCCACAACGGAACGATGGTGACCTTCCATCAGCACCATAGAAAGGATGCGAACTATCATCAGGAGCTGCAGGCGCTCCAGTATGACATGCTGTACGGCCATAAATATGTCTACCAGCTGTCGAAAACCAGGCCTTTCACCGCTTTGAACCTGAAGATGGGCGTCAAAGATATCAAGATCGATAAGATTGTCAAGATCGGAAACAAGTATTACATCAAAGGACAGAACTTCACCGAGTACAGCGAGGTGACGCTGGACGGCGATCTTCTGAAGACGGAGTATCTGGGACCGACCCTGCTTGGCCTGAAGGAAAAAGTGGAGCCTTCGGATGTGAAGAAGATGAAGATTTCGCAGGTAGACAAGAACGACGACGAGATCCTCAGCACAACCGAGTAGTCTGTGTTCTTCCGGCAGTGCGCCGGACGTACGGCAGATCAAAGGTGTTCTTTGATCTGCCGTACGGTGCGTCCCGTGCCGCCTTCGTTGGCAATCGTAAAATCGCTGCAGCTCTTGTAGAGCGGCAGCCTTTTTTTATAAAGAGCACGCAGATCCACCGAGAGGGGCCGTCCCTTGGTGGCGAGCTTGTAGAGCCGGCGGGAGAGGAAGAAGACCGGGCCGTTCTGGCGCATGGCATCGCGGTTCTCTGTCCGCAGGACGGCACCGCCGCCGGTGGCGATGACCTGGCCGTGTTCTTTGGTCACCTTGGCCAGGACGGCACTCTCCTTATCACGAAAGGCACGCTCGCCCTCCGTACGAATGATGTCAGCGGCTGACCGGCCATAGGTCTTTTCGATGATCTCGTCGGTATCGCAGAAAGTCATGCCAAGTTCCCGGGCTAGGCGCCGTCCGATCGTGCTCTTGCCGCAGCCGGGCATGCCCACGAGGGTGATGTTCCTGGTCTGCTGCTGCAGCTTCCGCAGGATTTCCTCATTGCGGGCGGCATAGCCCGTTTCGCCGGTGAAGAAGCCCGCCGCCGCCGTGGCCTGTGCCACCAGCATCGGCAGACCGCAGGAGAAGGGAAGTCTGCGCTTTTCCGCTTCCAGGAGGAGCGCGGTTTTGTCCGGGTTGTAGATCAGATCCAGCACGCCCTCCAGCTTGGGGAAACGATCCAGTTCGATGTTGCTTCGGCCGTTGTCGGGGTAGGTGCCTACCGGAGTGGCATTGACGTAGACCTGGATATCGGAAGGGATTTCCTCATAGCGGACGGGTCCTTTCCGGCCGGCCAGAAGCACTTCAGAAGCGCCCTGATCCTCTGCTGCCCTGCGCGCCATGATCCCGGCGCCGCCTGTGCCGGCGATAAGCACCTTTCGCCCGGTGAAGGAAACACCGGCGCGCTGCGCCATCCAAAGGAACCCCATGTAGTCGGTGTTGGTGCCATGCAGCCTGCCGTCCTTGAAATAGACCGTATTGACGGCGCCGATGCTGCGCGCCGGTTCTTCCACGATGTCAAGGTAAGGCATGACGGCTTTCTTGTAGGGAATGGTCACATTGAACCCCTTGAAATCGCGGCGCCGCATGAAGTCATCCAGATTTTCGGGCGCGATTTCGCAGAGCTGGTAGTCATAGGCGTTCAGCATATCGTGGATTGTCTTGGAAAAGCTGTAGTTGAGACGTTTTCCGATGAGTCCGAATTCCATGGCTTACACCTCCGTATAATTGCCCAGATAGACAAAGGTATCCGGTTCCTGATCCAGCTCGCAGATCAGATTGAGGATGTTGCTGTCAGCCAGGGAGGCATCCATTTCCAGGTAGAACATGAACTCGAAGTCGCTGCCCGGAATAGGACGGGACTCCAGCTTGGTAAGGTTGACACCCAGTGTGGAGAAACGTGCAATGGTGTGGTACAGCGACATGGGGCGATGCGGCAGTGACATCATGATCGACAGCCGGTTGGCGCCCGGGTAGATCTCCATGTCTTTGGAAATGCAGATGAAGCGGGTGTAGTTGTTGGCACTGATCTGGATATCTTCGGCGACGACTTCCAGATTGTAGATCCGTGCACAGTCGCGCGAGGAGATGCAGGCAATATCGCTGCGGCCGCTCTCTGCCACCATCTGTGCCGCAATGGCAGTATTGGCGCAGGCCGTGCTCTTGACGCCGGTGAGGCCTTCGATGAAGGGACTGCATTGTCCCAGCGCCTGCTCGTGTGAAATGATCTCCTTGATATCGGAGAGCTTGGTGCCCTTTTTGGCCAGCAGCTTGTGATCGATCCAGAGCTTGGCACCACGGGAAATGTGGAAGTGGTGGCGCCGCATCAGGTCGTAGACGCGGTTGACCGAACCGTAGGAGCTGTTTTCAATGGGCAGGATGCCGTACTTGCAAAGACCTTTTTCCACGGCGGTGAACACGCTGTCAAAGGAATTGAAAAAGCTGATGCGCGGACGCTGAAAGATCTTTTCGGCAGCGTCCTGCGAGTAAGCGCCTTCCACGCCCTGACAGGCCACGGTGGCGCTGGACGGGAAGAGTGCCGGCGTCTCCTGCAGCGCCTTGTTGATGCTTTGCCGCAGGGGCGTATCCAGCTGCAGCTTGGTGTGCTGCCAGGAACGGCTCAGGTCCATCAGCAGGCTGAACAGATAGACGGCGTAGCGTTCCAGATCGGGGCCGGCCTCTTCGGCAGTCCGGTCCAGAATCTCCCGTTCCCGCTGCATGTTAAAGACAGGCAGGTCTTTGCTGCGTTTATAGTCAGCCATCTCACCGGCCAGATGCATCCGTTTCTTGAACAGATCCAGTATCTGCCGGTCGATGGCATCGATTTGATCTCGAATTTCCTTCATTTCCATATCTGTCTTCCTCCTTATGCCTCTTCCATCATCAGATCCAAAAGACCAATCGCCATGGCCGCTTCACAGATCGGAACAGCGCGCACAACCACACAGGGATCATGGCGCCCTTTGATCACCAGCGGAACTTCCTGCAGCTTGTCAAGATCCACCGACTGCTGTTCTCTTGCAATAGAGGGCGTGGGCTTGAATGCGATCTGTGCAAGCAGCGGCATACCGGTCGTGATGCCGCCCAGGATGCCTCCGCAGTGGTTGGTTGCGGTGACGACCTGGCCGTCCTGTATGCGGAAGGCATCGTTGTTTTCCGATCCGCGCATGGCGGCAGCCGCAAAGCCGGCGCCGAAGGTGACGCCTTTGACGGCAGGAATGCCGAAGAAGATCGGTGAGAGCACGCTCTCTACGCCGTCATACATCGGGCCGCCCAGACCGGCCGGCAGGCCGACAGCTGCCGCTTCGACGATGCCGCCCACCGAATCGCGGTCGCGCATGGCCGCCTCGATTGCCTGCTTCATGGCAGGTGCCGCAGCGGGATCCAGCACAGGGAAAGCCGGATCCGCAAGAGGCGGCAGTGTTTCCATCAAAGGATCAAAGGGGACATCTTTCCTGCCGTGGATTGCATAAATATGGGCACCGATGTGGATTCCCTTCCGTGCAAGCTGCTGCAGAGCAATGCCGCCGGCGATGCACAGGGGCGCCGTCATGCGTGCCGAAAAAGGACCGCCGCCGGCCATGTTGATGCGGTCATGGTATTTGACGTAGGCCGTATAGTCGGCATGGCCGGGTCGCGGGGTGTGGCGGACGTTTTTGTAATCGCCGCTGCGCCGGTCGGTGTTGCGGATGATGAACCGCAGGGGATCACGGGAAACGAGCTCGGGAATATCGGGTTCCCTGCGCCGCGTGGCATAGGGCGAACGTCCCGGTGCCCGGCGATCCATAAAGCGCTGCAGCGCTTCCATATCGATGGAGGGCACTTCCTTGAAGCCTTCGATGGTAACGCCGATGCTTTCCTCGTGAGAGCCTCCGTCGATCGTGATTCTGAGATTTTTACCGAAGGTGGACTGCATCTGCTTTTCCTCCTAACATTCTATAGGCATCGAAAAAGTCCGGGTAGGACTTGGCAGCGGCCTGGGCGCCGCGGATGATGACCGGCGCCCGGCAGCGGCAGGCGGCGATGGCCATGGCCATGACAATGCGATGGTCGCCGGCGCCGTCTGCGGCGCCGCCGGACAGCCAGCGTTTTCCCCGGATAAAGAGACCGTCTTTTGTCTCCTTAACATCACCGCCCAGGGCGGTAAGGCCTGCCGCCGTGGTCGCCAGGCGATCGCTCTCCTTGATTCTGAGTCTGGCCGCATTGGTGATGCGATGTTCGCCCGGGGTCAGCGCCATGAGAACTGCCAGTGCCGGTACCAGATCGGGGATGTCTGCGGCCGACACGGTGTGCAGCGCCTCCGGATGCCGGCATAGATCCCGGATGACCCGGTCGCCCTGCACCGAGGGGGTGCCGGCGTCCAGACAGCTTACATCCTCGCCCAGCGCACGGGCGACATACCAAAAGGCGGCGGCAGACCAATCGCCCTCTGGGGTGAGAACGGTGTCCGCAGACGCGATATAACGCTGTCCGCCGGGAATACGGTAGCCGGCCTCCTCTTCTGTGATGGTAATGCCGAAGTTGTGCAGCACCTGCAGGCTCATCTCCACATAGCTGCGGGACTCCAGCGGCGAGGTGATATGGATGGTGCCGCCTTCTGCGGTGAGCGGCAGGGCGTACAACAGACCGGTGACATACTGTGAGCTGACGTTGCCCGGCAGGTAGAAGTCACCGCCCTGCATGGAGCCGTGTCCTGTGCAGATGAGGGCACCGCTGCCATGCTGCAGGGTGCAGCCGTGCGCTTCCATCTGTTCCCAAAGGGGAGACAGGGGGCGCTGCGGCAGCCGGCCATGCCCGAGGAAGCGCGCCTCACTGCGCAGGGTCATGACCACCGGCAGCAGGAAGCGCAGGGTCGAGCCGCTTTCGCCGCAGTCGATGACTGGTGCATCGGAGGCGGCCAGGGCATCCAGCGCCTGCTTGGTGGCACGGATGTCTTCGCTGCAGCTTGCAGCGCGGATGTTTGCTTCCACCGCCTTCTGGCTGCCGGCCAGATGGGACGCCAGCAGAAGTCTGTGGCAGTGCGATTTGCTCTGGGGTACAGTCACGCTGCCATGCAGGGGCGCCGGGGTGATGCGAATGTCCATGGCAATGCCTCCTTTCCTCCTATGCCTGCGCAAGACCGGCGCTGAAAAAATCAGAGAGAACTTCGACGGGGATGTCCATCAGGGCGCATTCCCCGATTTTCAGCGGAATGACCACACTGATCATATCGCCGCGCCGCTTCTTGTCCTGGAGGGCGGCCTCGGTCAGTTCTCCGGCGGAGAAGGGACACTGCATGGGATATTTGTATTTTTCCAGCACATTGCGGATAGGGATGCTGCAGTCGTAGCGCGACCACTCCAGTTTGTGCGCTGCCCGCGCACTGATCAGCATGCCGATGGCCACTGCATGGCCGTGCGAGATTTTGTAGCCGCTGCATTTTTCGATGGCATGGGCTGAGGTGTGGCCGAAGTTGAGAAGCTGGCGCAGGCCGGTGTCATGCTCGTCCTTTTCCACCAGATCCTTCTTGACACGGATGGAGCGGTCTACGCAGTGCTGGATGAAAGCGGTAAAGTCCGGTTCCTCGCCGCGTGCCACATAGGTGAAGAGATCGTTGTCGGCGATGGCACCGCTCTTGATCACCTCGGCCAGGCCGTCGAGGAAGATGCTTTCCGGGAGTGAACCGGCGGTGGCGGGATCGTAGAGGACGACGGAGGGCTGCCAGAAGGCACCGGCCAGGTTCTTGCCGGCCTTCAGGTTTACTGCTGTCTTGCCGCCGACGCTGGCATCCACAGCCGCCAGCAGGGTGGTCGGAATCTGGATGAAGCGGATGCCCCGCAGGTAAACAGCCGCTGCAAAGCCGGTCAGGTCGCCGATGACGCCGCCGCCCAGCGCTACCAGAATGTCGCTGCGGGTGAACTGCTCCTGCGCCAGGTATTCCAGCAGCATCTCCAGAGACTGCAGGCTTTTGGAAGTTTCTCCCGGTGGAAGAACAACCTTGCGGACATCGAAGCCGGCCGATGCAAAGGAAGCTGCCGTCATCTCAAGGTAGAGATCGTGGACGGTCTTGTCGCTGATGATGCAGGCCTTGCAGGTGCCGGTTACCTCCCGGGCGATCTCGCCGCTTCGCTGCAGCAGGCCTTCCTCCATGAGAAGGTCGTAACGCACAGATGTGCTGACGGTAATTTTGTTCATTAGAAACGCTCCTTATCGATTTGTTCTTTCCGTTCCCGGCCTTCCTTCAGCAGATCGTGGAGTGTATCCGCATCACCTGCGCGGATAGCGCGGCTGTAGGCCGCAAGCTGCTCGATCAGCCGGTCGATCTCATCGGCCAGATTGTCAGGATTCTCCAGAAACAGTTCGGTCCACATGTCCTCGTTCAGCTTGGCAACGCGTGTCAGATCCCGATAGCTGCCGGCGGAGAAACCCTCGTGCTCCAGGGCGGTGGGACTCTTGATGTAGGCGTTGGATACTACATGGGCCAGCTGGGAAGTGAAGGCGATCATGCGGTCATGGTTCTGCGGCGTGGTGATCATGAAATTGGTGAAGCCGATGTCGGTCGCCACTTTCTTGATCTTTGCCATGTCCTCGATGGTGATGTCTTTGGGCGGCACCAGCACCATGGAAGCGCGGTCAAAGAGGGTTTTCTTGGCATAGGAAAAGCCCGCATGCGCCATACCTGCCATGGGGTGGGCGCCGATGAAGGTAAACCCGTGCGTCTCGGCCAGGGGAAAGACACGATCGGTGACGTACTGCTTGACGCCGCTGCAGTCGACAACCAGGGTGTTTTTTCCGAATTTGTCCGCGTGTTCCTGAATATATTCTACCGTAGCTTTCGGCCAGAGTGCAACGATGATCATATCACATGCAGGAAGAATGCTGTCACTGAGGACGCCGTCGATGGCGCCCACCAGGATGGCTTTTTTGGTGGTGCTGTCGCTGGCATCATAGCCATAGACAGTATAGTCCTCCAGGCTGTTGATGGCGGTGGCCAGTGAGCCGCCGATCAGGCCGAGTCCGACGATGCCTATTCGCATGAGATTCTCTCCTTTCCGCTCTTTGGTGTGTTGTTCGTTTTATATGTCTTATATGTATATGCCGGTCTCGTGTTTCGTGCCGGTTATACCCCGGCCTGCTGTCCGTAGGCAAAGGGGCGCAGGGCGTTGACTTCTTCAACCAGTCTGGCAAACTGCTCGGGCCGCAGGGACTGGGCACCATCGCAGAGCGCTTTCTCGGGGTTGTTATGCACTTCGATCATCAGACCGTCTGCTCCGCAGGCAGTGGCTGCCAGCGCCATGGGTTCAACCAGGGCAGCGATGCCGGTGGCATGGCTGGGATCCACGATAACGGGCAGGTGGGTTTTCTTCTTCAGCATGGGAACTGCGGAGAGATCCAGGGTATTCCGCGTAGCGGTTTCGAAGGTGCGGATGCCGCGTTCGCAGAGGATGATCTTGTCGTTGCCGCCGGCCATGACATATTCGGCGCTCATCAGCCATTCCTTCAGCGTGCTGGAGAGGCCGCGTTTGAGCAGCACCGGCTTGGGCTGGTGCCCCAGTTCCTTCAGAAGCTCGAAGTTCTGCATGTTGCGGGCGCCCACCTGAATGACGTCAACGTTCTCAAAGAGATCCAGATGCGAAATATCCATGATCTCTGTGACGATGGGAAGGCCTGTGGCCTCCTTGGCCTTTTCCAGCATCCGGATGCCGGTGGTGCGCAGTCCCTGGAAGGAATAGGGACTGGTACGGGGCTTGAAGGCACCGCCGCGGTAGAGTTTGGTGCCGGTGGCTTTGATTGCTTCCGCGATCGCCGTGACCTGCTCCTCGGATTCCACCGAGCAGGGACCGGCGATGATTTGGAAATGGCCGCCTCCGATATCGATGTCCTCGGCAATGTGAACCACTGTGTCGTCAGGATGGAACTTGCGGTTGGCCTTTTTATAGGGCTCCTGAATGCGGCGCACGCCTTCCACGATGTCCAGGGCGTTGAGAAGATCCGTGTCCACCACGGTGGTGTCGCCGATCAGGCCCATGATGGTGGTGTGCTCTCCCTTGGAAAACTGGATGGACAGATCCATGCTCTCCAGCCAGGAGACCAGATTGTCCAGCTGCTTTTGATCCGGATGTTCCTTCAGTACGATGATCATTGTTCTGCTCCTTCCTGCTATAAAAAACCTCCCCGGGCGTTCCGCTCGGGGAGGTAAAGGTCGTTTTCGAGGACGCTATCTCTCTGCAGCAGAACATACCTTACTGTAGCCAGTAAAGTTAAAATAAAAGTATGCGCCTGCTGCATTCATAATGCGATGCATAATGATATCGTCCTTTCCGAGCTGGCATCCAGCTCATGAATAATGATAGCATGTGATGAAAAGAAAGTAAAGGGGCGATTCAACGTTGTGAAGCGCCATCCTCTATGGTAAAATGGCCTAGTATGGCACAAAAACAGATTCGGATCGAAGAGGTTCGACTCCGATAGAACAAGGGTAGAACAAGGGGGAGTGTACGAATGTATGATATTCAGGAAGTGATCAAGGCGGATCCGGAGGTGGCCAAGACCATCGAGGATGAGCTGGCGCGCCAGAAGGCGCACGTAGAACTGATCGCCTCGGAGAACATCGTCAGCAAGGCGGTCATGGCAGCCATGGGCAGCATCATGACCAACAAATATGCAGAGGGCTATCCGGGACACCGCTATTACGGCGGCTGTGAGTACGTCGACGTGGTGGAGGATCTGGCAAGGGAAAGAGCAAAGAAGCTCTTCGGCTGCGAATATGTCAATGTACAGCCGCATTCCGGCGCGCAGGCGAACATGGCGGCCTTCTTTGCCGTGCTGAATCCGGGGGATACCATCATGGGCATGGGACTGGACAGCGGCGGTCATCTTTCCCATGGTCATCCGATTAACATGAGCGGACGCTATTTCAACGTGGTACCTTACGAGGTTGATGAGAAGGGTTTCATCGACTACGACGAGGTGAAGCGTCTGGCCATAGAGACGAAGCCTAAGCTGATCGTCTGCGGAGCATCGGCGTATGCCAGAAAGATCGATTTCAAGAAATTCCGGGAGATCGCGGATGCCTGCGGCGCTGTACTGATGGCGGACATTGCGCATATTGCAGGTCTTGTGGCTGCCGGTGAGCACATGAGTCCCATCCCTTATGCGCATATCACCACAACGACAACGCACAAAACCCTGCGCGGCCCGCGCGGCGGCATGATCATGGCCAGCCAGGAGGTCGCCGACAAATATAAGCTGAACCGTGCCGTGTTCCCGGGTATCCAGGGCGGTCCGCTGATGCATGTCATCGCAGCCAAGGCTGTCTGCCTGGGCGAGGCGCTGCAGCCGTCGTACAAGGAATACATCCATCAGGTCGTCAAGAATGCGGATGTGCTGGCCAATGCGCTGATCGAGCGCGGCTTTGATATTATCTCCGGCGGTACGGATAACCATCTGATGCTGGTTGATCTGCGCCCCAAGGGCATCACCGGCAAGCAGGCGGAGAATCTGCTGTGGGAGGCGCATATTACATGCAACAAGAACGCCATTCCCAATGATCCCGAAAAGCCGACCATCACCAGCGGTATTCGGATCGGAACACCGGCGGTGACCACCCGCGGCATGAAGGAGGATGACATGGTGGAGATCGCCGATGTCATCAACCATGTGCTGGAGAATCCGGAGGCGGATCGTGCGGAAGACATTGCCCGCATCAAGGTGCTGACGGATCGTTATCCGATCTATGAATAGACGGGATGCGGCATAGGCAGGACGCATACTGAGAAAATATGATAAAATTGCTGCTCTGTTTTCAGGGCAGCTTTTTTGTTGCAAATTGTGTGAAAGTTTGGTGAAGGAATATGAAGATGAATTGATGAAATGGTGTCAAGACAATAAACTGGTTCGTGTGGTTTAAAAAAGTACAATCTTGCTAATACGAATGATGGACCGGAGAATGATGAAGAAAAAGAGTATGCTTGCCGTGGCGATGGCCCTGCTGACGGCCTTTGTCTTCCTGGCGCCTGTGTCGATGGCGTCAGCGGAGACAACATCTGCTGCTGCAGAGAAGACGACGTCTGTGAAGAAGGAAACGGCTGCCAAGCCTGCTGCTGTGTCGGCAGAGGGAGTTGTGGCCAAAACGGAGGGCTATGATTCCATCCGGGTGTGCTGGAAGGACAGCGGCGCCGAAAGATACCAGCTCTTTCGTGCCACCGGCAGAAAGGCGGTCTATAAGAAGATCAAGACGCTTGCCGCCGGCAGGACGAGTTATACCAATACCGGTCTTGCGCTGAACAAAAAATACTACTACAAGGTGGCGCAGCTTACGGACAGCAGGCATGCCGATCCCAATGCGATCACGGAGGTCGCTGCAGCGACCACAAAGATCGCCCGCCCTGTCGTAAAGGGCGTGGCAAAATCCAGGATCACGGTGAAACTGACCTGGAAAAAGGTGCCAGGGGCAACGCAGTATACTGTGCTGGGCTATGACAGCAGGAAAGGTACCTATAAGACACTCGCTGCATTGGGCGCTTCCGCGGGAAGCTGGCAGCAGAGCAGGCAGCTCGCCAATACGACGTATCGCTATAAGGTAAGAGCCGTTCGTACGTATCTGGGGGCGGTCTCTTCCAACGAAAGCAGGACCGTGACGGTCAGAACACCGAAAAAACTGACGATGTCGACGAAGGGATTTCGCAGTACCCGGCCGGGCATTGTGATTTCCAAGGCGGAAAGCAAGCTTGGCCGTCCCTATGTTTGGGGCGCTTCCGGGCCGAAGACCTTTGACTGCAGCGGCTTCACCTGCTGGACGATGCAGAATGCCAAAACGAAGAGCGGCGCACTGGCTGCAGGTCTTTGGGTCAGACGCACCAGCTCCCGCGATCTTTACAGTCAGTTCAGCGGTGCCTATGGCCTGGGGCGGAAGCTGTCGGCTGCCCAGCCCGGCGACATTATCATCATCGGAACGAACGGTTCCGCAAACCGGATCTTCCATGTAGGCATCTACTATAACAACGGATTGTATATTCATGCCAATGGCGAGCTGGTGACAATCAGCAAGGTGCCTGCCAGCATGGTTGTCTCCATCATCCGCCTGCCGGGGCTTGACATCTAGCGCTGCCTTGGATCAGCGCCGTCCGTGGATGCAGCAGCATCAGCTTATCAAAATCAGCCTGACAAAATACCCGCCCGAAGCGTTATTCGGACGGGTGTTTTTATTCT
>OMZN01000117.1 GCA_900315555.1 uncultured Eubacteriales bacterium | reverse complement strand
TTCATATGGTACCACTGACCTCTCCATTTTGCAACTAAAAATATCAGGCCACAAAAAAAGTACAAAAAGACCGCTGCGGCACACTGCACGCAGCGGTCTTATCCATCCATTCAATAGATGCGCCCATTTACGCTCATTGCCAGATGCGGCGTTTAACCAAACATGGAGAGCATCACGGAAGCGGCAACTGCCGATCCGATTACACCGGCCACGTTGGGGCCCATCGCATGCATCAGCAGGAAGTTTGCGGGATTCTCCGCCTGTCCGACCTTCTGAGAAACACGCGCGGCCATAGGCACTGCCGATACACCGGCCGAACCGATCAGCGGGTTGATCTTGCCGCGGCTCAAAGCGCACATCAGCTTGCCGATGAGCACACCGCCGGCCGTTCCTACGCAGAAGGCCAGGATGCCCAGAATCAGGATCTTGATGGTCGCCAGCACCAGGAAGTTCTTGCCTACCGCCGAAGCACCGACAGCCAGACCCAGCAGGATCGTGACGATGTTGCACATGGAGTTGCTGGCGGTATCGGAAAGACGCAGCGTCCTTCCGGATTCCTTGAACAGGTTGCCGAGCATCAGACAGCCGATCAGCGGTGCCGCTGCAGGCAGCAGCAGAACAACGATGATGGTTACCATGATCGGGAAGAGGATCTTTTCGCGCTGGCTTACCGGCCGCAGTTGTTCCATCTTGATCATACGTTCCTTCTTGCTGGTCAGCGCCTTCATGATAGGCGGCTGAATGACCGGCACCAGAGCCATGTAGGAGTACGCTGCCACCGCGATGGCACCTAGGAGTTCCGGCTTGAGCTTCTGGGTCAGGAAGATGGCCGTCGGGCCGTCGGCACCGCCGATGATGCCGATCGAGGCGGCTCCCTGCGCATCAAAGCCCAGGATGATGGCCATGAAGAATGCGAAGAAGATACCCAGCTGCGCCGCTGCACCCATCAAGAGGGACTTGGGGTTGGCAATCAGCGGACCGAAATCGGTCATGGCGCCCACGCCCAGGAATATCAGCGACGGCAGAATCGGCTTCAGCGCATAGAAGATGGTAAACAACCCCCAGTTCGCGAAGTCGACACCGCTGGTATCCGTCAAGAAAACCCCCGTCAGCGGCAGATTCGAAAGCAGCATGCCGAATCCGATGGGGACCAGCAGCAGCGGTTCAAATCCCTTGCTGATGGCGAGATAGAGGAACAGGCAAGCGACGACGATCATGATGGCCGATCTGTAATCCAGATTGACGATCCCCATGTCGTCGATAAAGCTCACAATGGTTTCACCTATCATGTATTTGCCTCCTTTTTTGTAAGCATTCACAGCTTCTATTAAATCCCAAACCCTGTTTTTTGTGTGCTGTGAACAAATTCACCGGTTAAATAGTAGCACATGAACAAAGGAATAACAACAAGCAAAAACATTAATACTGTATACAAATTAATTCATTCATTACTTGCATACTTCACGGCCTTCTCCCCCCCGTCGCCGGCCTTCTTTTTCCGGCAACAGAGGCCCTGCTGCGGCCTTATCTCAGCCCTGTTTCAGCCTTCCTTCTGCTTGAGTTCCTCATTGATGAAATAGTCCAGATCACCGTCCATGACCGCCTGCACGTTGCCCACTTCCGCATTGGTCCTGTGATCCTTGACCATCGTGTAGGGATGGAAGACATAGGAACGGATCTGCGAGCCCCAGGTGATCTGCGAATAGTCACCCTTCAGCTCCTCGAGATTCTCCTTGTGCTCACGGATCGCCAGCTCCATCAGCTTGCTCTTGAGAAGCTTCATGGCGGTCTCCTTGTTCTGGTGCTGGGACCGCTCGTTCTGACAGGAGACGACGATGTTGGTGGGCAGATGCGTGATGCGGATGGCCGAGTCCGTCTTGTTGACGTGCTGACCGCCTGCGCCGCTGGAACGGAAAGTGTCGATGCGCAGATCGTCCGGCGCAATCTCCACCTGAATGTCATCATCGATCTCCGGCGTCACGTCCACCGAAGCAAAGGAAGTATGCCGCCGCCCCGAAGAATCAAACGGCGAGATCCTCACCAGCCGATGCACGCCCTTTTCACCTTTCAGATAGCCATAGGCATAGTCGCCCTCCACCAGGATGGCAGCGCTGTTGATGCCGCCCTCATCATCGGGCTGGAAGTCCAGTACCTTGACCTTGTAGCCCTTGCGCTCGGCCCAGCGCACATACATGCGATACAGCATCTCCGCCCAGTCCTTGGCATCGGTGCCTCCGCTGCCGCCGTGCATGGAGACGATGGCATTGTTCTGATCGTACTCCCCGCTGAGGAGCGTCCGCAGACGGAAGTCCTCAAATTTCTTTTCATAAGAGGCATACGCTTCTTCGATTTCTCCGGCCATCTCCTCGTCGTCTTCTTCTTCGGCCAGCTCCAGCATCACCTGGATATCGGAGAGCGCCCCCTTGAGGCTGTCGTATTCCTTCAGCTTGTCCTCGGCACGCTTTCTCTGCTTCAGTACCTTCTGCGCACGCTGCTGATCGTTCCAGAATCCTTCCTCCTCGGAGACTTCCGTCAGCCGGCGCACCTCATCCTCAAGACCCACCGGGTCAAAGGGACTCACCTACCTCTTTCAGTCTGCTCTGCAGCCTGGGTACATCCACTCTGATTTCCTCTACTGTCATATTGCATTCCTCCTCAGTTGTTCCTGCCGTGGCAGTACTTGTACTTTTTGCCGCTGCCGCAGGGGCAGGGATCGTTGCGTCCCACTTTCGGATACGCTCTTCTGACCGGCTCCTGCTTCTTTTCCTGCTCCGGCGCCTCCTGGGCGGCCGGCGCAGCTTCCGCACCGTTCTCATAAGCGGTCTCCTCGAACGCGTCCTTGCGTCCCTCGCCGCCATGGAAGACATGCCGCCGCTCGGTTCTGGTCTCCACGGTCACGTTGTAGCAGAACATCACCGTCTCTTCCTTGATGGCCTGTATCATCTCCTCGAACATAGCAAAGCCTTCCTCGGCATAGGCGCCGGCCGGATCCTGTCCGCCGAGGCCCCGCAGGCCGATGCCGGTTCTGAGCTGATCCATGGCATCGATGTGGTCCATCCACTTGTTGTCGACAACGCGGAGCAGAATCATCCGCTCCAGCTCACGCATCCGCTCCTCACCGATCTCGGCTTCCTTCTCCTCATAGAGCTCGGCAAAGGCTTCCTTGACATCCTCACGCAGCCATTCCTCGTCCATGACCGCCAGATCTTCCTCGGTGTAGTCACAGCCGCGGAAGCGCGGGCAGATTTCCTTCAGCTTCTTCTGCAGCCGCGCGAAGTCCCATTCCTCGGGGAACTTGGATTCGACGACGACGGCATCCACCTCATGCAGCGCCAGATCCTGCGCCATATGGAGGATATATTCCTTCAGGTTTTCCCCCATCAGCACCTTGCGGCGTTCGCCGTAGATGACCTCACGCTGCTTATTCATCACGTTATCGTACTGCAGGACGTATTTTCTGATGGAGAAGTTCCGCCCCTCCACCTTCTTCTGGGCGTTCTCGATGGAGCGCGTGACCATGCCCGATTCGATGGCCTCATCCTCCTCCACGCCCAGCCTGTCGACGATCGAGCGCATCCGGTCGCCACCGAAGAGCCGCATCAGGTCGTCTTCCAGAGAGACGCAGAACTGCGTGCGTCCAGGGTCGCCCTGCCGTCCGGCACGTCCACGGAGCTGGTTGTCGATACGCCGCGACTCGTGGCGCTCGGTGCCGACGATAAAGAGGCCGCCGGCCTCGATGACCCGCTGATGTTCTTCGGCGCAGGCCGCTTCATAGTCAGCCTTCAGTTCTCCGAAGCGCCGGCGCGCATCGAGGATCTTCGGATCCTTCGTGGGGATCGGCGAGGCCGCATAGGAGATCGTCTCCTCATCATAATCTTCCTTGGCCATGTCCCGGCGGGCGGAGAATTCAGGATTGCCACCCAGGATGATATCGGTACCACGACCGGCCATGTTGGTGGCGATGGTGATAGCACCCTCGCGGCCGGCTTCGGCGACGATGGCTGCTTCCTTTTCATGGAACTTGGCGTTCAGCACGTTGAAGTGCTTGAAGCCGCGCTTTTTGAGGAGGTCGGCGATCAGCTCCGACTTTTCCACGGAGATGGTACCCACCAGAACAGGCTGGCCCTTTTCGTGCGCCTCGATGACCCGCTCCACGATGGCGTGGTATTTGCCCTTCTCGGTCGCAAAGACCGCATCGGGCATGTCTTCACGGATTACCGGCTTGTTGGTGGGAATGACCACGACGTCCATGTTGTAGATGTCGCGGAACTCATCCTCTTCCGTCTTCGCCGTACCGGTCATGCCTGCCAGCTTGTCGTACATGCGGAAGTAGTTCTGCAAGGTGATCGTGGCCAGCGTCTTGGACTCGGCATTGACCTTCACGCCTTCCTTGGCCTCGATGGCCTGGTGGAGGCCGTCGCTGTAGCGGCGTCCGAACATCAGACGGCCGGTGAACTCATCGACGATGACCACCTCGCCGTCCTTGATGATATAGTCCACATCGCGCACCATGATATAGCGCGCCTTCAGGGCCTGCATCACATGATGGTTGATCTCCATATGCTCCGGATCGGAGAAGTTGTCGATCTTGAAGAAGCTCTCGCACTTCCTGACACCGCTCTCGCTGAGCGAGATCTGCTTGTCTTTTTCTTCTATGATATAGTCGTCCTTGGAAAGCCCCTTGGCGAAGCGGTCCGCCGTCTGATACAGCTCGGTTGATTCGTCGCCCTGGCCGGAAATGATCAGCGGGGTTCTGGCTTCATCGATCAGGATCGAGTCCACCTCATCGACGATGGCATAGTGCAGCTCGCGCTGCATCATCTCTTCCCGGTAGGTCACCATGTTGTCGCGCAGGTAGTCAAAACCGAATTCGTTGTTCGTGCCGTAGGTGATATCCGCCATATACGCGGCCCGCCGTTCGTCCTCCTCGACACCGTGAATGACCACGCCGACCGTCAGCCCCAGGAAGTTGTAGGCTTTGCCCATCCACTCGGCATCACGCTTGGCCAGATAGTCATTGACCGTAACCACGTGCACGCCTTTGCCCTCCAGGGCATTGAGGTACACCGGCAGGGTGGCGACCAGCGTCTTTCCTTCACCGGTCTTCATCTCCGCAATCCGGCCCTGATGGAGCACCACGCCGCCCATCAGCTGCACCCGGAAGGGCCGCATGCCCAGTGCCCGGTAGTCAGCCTCCCGGCAGACCGCGAAAGCTTCCGGCAGGATGTCGTCCAGTGTCTCGCCGTTCCTGAGCCGTTCCTTCAGATACGGCGTCTTGGCCTGCAGTTCTTCATCGGAAAGCGCCCGCATTTCCTCATCATAGGCTTCAATCTTATCAACGATCTTCGCCACCTTCTTCACTTCCCGTGCATTCAGGTCGCCGAAAATCTTCTGCATCAGTCCCATATACTCTAGGCCCCCTTCTTTTCGTCTTCTTCCTCTTCGCGTATGGTCTCGCGAACGACATTAATCTCCAGTGCCTTGCGCGAAGTCGCCTTGGTGACCCGCACATGCAGTCGTACATTTCCTCTTTCATAGGTAAATACATCGCCTTTGGCCGGCAGACGATCCAGACAGATCATCACCCAGCCGTTGACGGTATTGGCATCGATTTCCTCTGCATCCAGGCCGAAAAAGTCAAAGACCTTGACCAGCGATGCATTGCACATAACCCGGTAGCTGCCGTTCTGCAGCTGGGTCACCTCCTGACTCATGATGGCATCGTGCTCGTCGTAGATCTCGCCGACCAGCTCCTCGATGATGTCCTCCATCGTCACCAGGCCCTGGGTGCCGCCGTACTCGTCCACCACCACCGACATGTGGGTCTTGAGGCTCTGCATCTTCTTCAAAAGCGTGGCAATCCGCATGGATTCCGCTACGAAGACCACCGGCTTGACAAAGTCGGAGACCGTACGCCCGGTCCCCCGGATGTAGTTGTGAAAGTCCTTTTGGTTCAAGACGCCCTGAATCTTGTCCAGATCGTCTTCATAGATCAGAATACGGGAAAAGCCGCTGTCCCGGAACAGATCGGCGACCTCTTCCTCGCTTGCATCGATCTCCAGCCCCACGATCTCTGTACGCGGCGTCATGACCTCCTCCGCCGTCAGATCCTTGAACTCGATCGCGTTCTGAATCAGCTCCCGCTGATCCGCCTCGATGCTGCCCTCGGTTTCAGCTTCCTCCACCATGGTCTTGAGTTCTTCCTCGGTGATGTTGGGCTCCTTGTTGACCTTGAGAATTTTGAGAATCAGCTTTTTCCAGCAGGCGAAGATGAAGTTGACAGGCGTCAGAAGCACCACCAGCACCCGGATCAGCGGCGCGGAAAACGCAGAAAAGTTCTCCGAGTACTCCTTGGCCACGCTTTTGGGCGTGATCTCGCCGAAAACGAGAACGACGAGGGTCATCACCACCGTGGCAACGGTCGGACCGGCCGATCCATAGAGACGGATGAACATCGTGGTAGCAATGGCTGTCACCGCAATATTGACGATGTTGTTGCCGATCAGAATCGTGGAAAGCAGGTTATCATAGTTATCAGAAAGCTTCAGCACGCGTTCGGCGCTCTTGTTCCCATCAGCCGCCAGATTCTTGACCTTGATCCGGTTCAGTGAGGTGAACGCCGTCTCCGTGGCAGAAAAATACGCTGAAAACATCACCAGTATGACAATGGTCACAACGGATCCCGTGATGCTGTTCATCTTCTGTTCCTATCTCCTTTCCCGATGGGCGATGCATTCTATTGCATTATAGTATCATACACGAAGTCCGTCAAAAAGGCAAAAAGCCTTTTCGGCGCCTCTTTCGTCTTGACAAGGTGCCTTGCTGCATTCTATTCTGCAATCAGAACTGAAAAATCACCACGCGCCACAGGCGCTGTGATTTCTGTATCTGACCTGCGCGCCAAATCATAGATTTGGGCAGGGCATGAGAGGTATCAAAAATGAAGCTCGAACCTAAACGTGATGCCCGGCGGCTGGCGGTCGTCATCGGCGCCGCCCTCATCATGGCGATCAACATCAACACCTTTGTCAGCACGGGCGGTCTTTACCCGGGCGGTGCCACTGGTCTTGCGCTCCTGCTCCAGCGGATCTTCCTGCGTTTTCTTCATCTGCATATTCCCTACGCCGCCATCAACATTGCCGTCAATGCGGTGCCGGTCTTCATCGGCTTTCGCTTCATCGGCAGGAAGTTTACGCTGTTTTCCCTGATCATGATCCTGGCCAACAGCTTCTTCGTCGATCTGCTGCCCACCTACGCCCTGACGTATGACATCCTTCTGATCAGCATCTTCGGCGGGCTCATCAACGGCCTCTGCATCAGCATGTGCCTGATCGTGGATGCCACCAGCGGCGGCACCGACTTTATCTCCATCTATCTGTCGCAGAAAACCGGCATGGATTCTTTCAATGTCATCCTGGCCTTCAACGTGGCGCTGCTGGTGGCTGCCGGTGCACTCTTCGGCCTGGACAAGGCGCTGTACTCCATCATCTTTCAGTTCGTATCCACGCAGGTGCTGCACCTCGTTTACCGCAACTACCAGCAGGTGACCCTGTTCGTTGTAAGCAGGGATCCCCGGCAGATCTGCGAGACCATCTACGCCATCTGCAAACACGGGGCGACCATCATGGACGGCGAGGGAAGCTACGGTCATCACAGCGTGCCCATCGTCTACTCGGTCATCGACGCTGCCGACTCGCGCAAGGTCATCAAGGCCATCCGCAAGCTGGATCCCGACGCCTTCATCAACTGCATCCGCACGCAGGAGCTGAAGGGCCGCTTTCACTACGATCCCAAGGACTGA
>OMZN01000121.1 GCA_900315555.1 uncultured Eubacteriales bacterium | reverse complement strand
CCATGCCGTCCCACATCGCCCGTCACGATGACGGCATCCCCGGGACGTGCGAAGGCGCCGGAGGTGCTGACGCCCTCTGAAAGAAGCCCGATTCCCGTGGTGGTGATGAACACCCCGTCCACCTGTCCGCGGCCTGCCACCTTGGTATCGCCGGCAACAATGCGCACGCCGGCCTCTACCGCCGTCTTTTCCATCGAAGCTGCAATCGTCTCAAGCGCCTCCATCGGAAAGCCTTCTTCAATCTGAAAGGCACAGGTCATGTAAAGCGGTTTTGCGCCCATACAGGCCAGGTCGTTAACCGTGCCGCAGATGCTCAGCTTGCCTACATTGCCGCCGGGAAAAACATAGGGCGAGACAATGAACCCGTCCGTTGTCATCGCCAGCCTCGTGCCGCCCACCTCCAGCACTGCCGCATCATCGGCAGTAAACTGGGGATTGTTGAAATGATGCCGAAAGACTTTGTCAATCAGCTCAGCCGTCTGCTTCCCGCCGGCGCCGTGCGCCAGCTTCACTGTATCACTCATCTTGCTTGCTCCTTTTTCGTATCTCGATTACCATCTCGCATATTGATAGTATGCCGAACAGGTGCCCTCGTTGGAAACCATACAGGCTCCCACCGGATGCTGCGGCGTACAGCCGTTGTCAAAGATCGGGCAGTCCGAAGGACGGCAGCGCCCCTGCAGGACGTCACCGCAGCGACAGGCCGGATTCGCATGGCCGTGCATCCTGGGAATCCCGAACTTCTTCTCGGCATCAAAGGCAGCATACGCCTCCCGCAGCCTGAGTCCCGAACCGGGAATAACCCCAAGGCCGCGCCAAATCGCATCACAGGGCTCCATGACCTTTCGAATCAGTGCCACGCCGCTTGGGCTGCCCTCTTCGGTCACCACCCGGGGATAGCAGTTCTTGAAGAAAGGACGGCCGCGTTCCATGCCGGCGGCAATATAGGCCAGTGCCGTCAGAATCTCGCGACTGGTGAAGCCGCAGACCACACCGCTGATGCCCTCCGCAAGGAGACGCCGGCAGACCCCGGCGCCGGTGATCGCATGGACATGACCGGGAAACAGGAAGGCATCCGCACTGTCCTTCAATGCCCGATACGCCGGCTCCATGGTTTTGTTGGCCGCAAGGATGGCATAGTTGGCAAGCCCCGCTTCCTTCGCCTGCTCTACGGAAAGACATGCAGAAGGTGTTGTCGTCTCAAACCCCACTGCAAGGAAAACCACCTGCTCCTTTGGATGTTGCGCAGCATACGCCACCGCATCGGCCGGCGTATAGACAACCTGTACTTTCGCCCCTTTGGCACGCGCATCCGCCAGGCTCATCTCACTGCCGGGCACCCGCACCAGATCGCCGAAGGTACAGATGGTGCAGCCGTGCTCCAGCGCAAGCAGCAGCGCCTCATCCAGAAAGCCGGTCGGCGTGACGCAGACCGGACAGCCCGGACCCGATATCAGTTCCATGTTCTGCGGAAGAATGCTGCGGATGCCCAGCCGGAAGATCTCATGGGTGTGGGTACCGCAGACTTCCATAATTCTGATTTTAGGGCCGTCATAACCGGCGATGATCTCCCGTGCGGTTCGCTTCTTTGCTTCTGTCATGACGCCTCCTTATGCCTCGAACGAGATATCGTCCAGCAGGGCATCGGTTTCTTCTTCATCATCTGCCGTGATCCTGGCGATGGCCGCTCCGGCGTGCACCATAACATAATCGCCCGGATCCAGCTGATCCAGCAGTTCTGCAGAAACCTCACGCTTCGCGCCGGAAGCATCCACCAGCGCTGTACCTTCCTTGATCGAAACCACTCTGGCCGGTAATCCTACACACATATTTATTGCCTCCTTTTTAAAAGATACATACCATAGACAGCCTGCCCCAGGCACAGTCCCCCGTCATTGGGAGGGATCATACTGTGAAGCAGCACCTGAAAATCCATTGCCCGCAGCGCCGATTCGCACAGTTCCGTCAGCAGGCGGTTCTGAAACACCCCGCCGGAAAGCGCCGCTGTATTCCTGGCGGTCTCCTCACGTATCGCCGCGCAGCCCGCAGCGATCATCTGCGCCAGTCTTTGATGGAAGAGGAAGGCCAGCCGCCCGGTCTCCTCTCCCTGCAGCCTGGCCTCTACGATCGACATCAGCAGACGATCCGTCGGCAGAATGAGACGATCATCCTGCTGCTGCAGGCTGTCACCATCCCACCGGCTGTCCGCGCTGCCACGGGCTGCCGTCAGCGCTGCCGCTTCCTGCTGATGATGACGCCGCCAGACCTCCGCTTCAAACATCAGCCGGTTCGCCGCTTCCCCCTCAAAACTTGAGGAACGCGCAAGCCCCAGTACGGCGCTGACCGCATCAAAGAGCCGGCCCGCACTCGTGGAAACCACAGCATTGATTTTGCGGTCGGCCATCATGAACTGCATACGCAGCGCTTCCTCATCACAGAGGCCAAGACGTGCAGCCACCGCAGCTGTCTGTTCCTTATCGCCTTCCAGACCGGTATAGATCATGCTCAGCGCAATCCGCCAGCCCTCGCGCGAAGAAGCATCCCCGCCCAGCTGCAGGAAAGGATGAATGCTCCCCTTCCGGGTGAAGCCATCCACATCAGCAAGCATCAGTTCACCGCCCCAGATCGTGCCGTCCGTACCGTAGCCGGTGCCGTCGAACGAGACGCCGATGACCGGATCCATCCATTCGTTTTCCGCCATACACGACAGAATATGGGCATAATGGTGCTGGACGCGCACCACCGGCAGTCCCTGCGCCTCAGCGACGCCCGTCGTATTGTAAGCGGGATGCAGGTCGCATACCACCAGCTCCGGCTCTGCCTCAAGGAGATGCTCCATCCGCCTGATCGAGGCCTTCAGCGCCTCAACCGTCCTGATATCCTCCATATCGCCAAGATACGGCGAGGGATAAAACAGCTGGTGCTTGGCCACGCAGAATGTGTTCTTCAGCTCGGCGCCGATAGCCAGCACGGTACTTTTCGGCATGTCCTCGAGCATGAACGGCAGCGGCGCATAGCCGCGGGAGCGGCGGATCATATACGGCCGGCCCTTGTAAAAATCCATCACGCTGTCATCGGCACGCAGCCGGATCAGTCGATCATGCGACAGGATCAGATCGCACATGCCTGCAAGCTCACGCAGAGCATCGGCATCATCCCTGCAGATGGGCGCCCCGGAAATATTGGCGCTGGTCATCACCAGGCAGTCCGGCACCTGCACCGCATCATCGTAAGTAAAGAGCAGCAGCTGCAGCGGCGCATAGGGCAGCATGACGCCCACTGTCGGATTGTCCGGTGCCACGCTTTTAGCCAGATACGTCCCTTCGCCGCCCGCATCGTAATTCCGTTTTGGAAGCAGAAGGATCGGCTTTTGATGACCATCCAGAATGTCCTCCTGGAAGGGCGCGATCTCGCATTCCCGTGCCACCGCCGCACGGTCGCGCATCATCACAGCAAACGGCTTGGCAGGCCGGTGCTTGAGGCGCCTTAAGCGCGCCACCGCTGCCTCATCCACCGCGCTGCAGCACAGATGAAAGCCGCCGATGCCCTTGACAGCAACGATACCGCCCTCGCTGATCACACGCCGCGCATGCGTAATGGCAGCCCCATCTGTCTCTGCCGGATCCATCTTCGCCGGATCCACCGGCAGGGTGTATGCCTTGTCCGGATGCAGGAGGTAGACTCTCGGACCGCAGTCGTTGCAGCAGACCGGCTGCGCATCATAGCGCCTGCTTTCTGCATGCGTGTATTCGTACTCACAGGCGGGGCACATCGGAAAGGCCTTCATGCTGGTGCGTTCCCTGTCATAGGGCATCCCGTCAAGGATGGTAACTCGGGGGCCGCACGAGGTGCAGTTGATAAAGGGATGCAGATAACGCCGGTTGTTCTTGTCGAACAATTCCTCCTTGCATCGGTCACAGATAGCGATATCCGGTGAGACAAAGATTTCGCCTTCCTCCTTTGCACTCTCTATGATCGCAAAGGCATCGTCCTTGCCAATGTTCTCAGGATGCTCCTCGCGGTCAATCTTGAGAATCACGGCGCGATCCGGCGGCCGATGCGCCAGGGCATCCAAAAATCCTTCGATATCCTCCGCCTCCCCCTGCACATCAATCTCCACATAGGGGCCCTTGTTGCAGACACTGCCGCACAAATGATGTGCATCAGCAATCCGGCTGACAAAGGGGCGGAAGCCTACTCCCTGCACGATGCCATAGACACGGATGATCCAAGCCTGTTTCATGACGGTTCTCCTTCCCCGCAGACATCCTTCAGATGACCGGAAACAGCAAAATGAGACATAGGAACAAAGGTGCCCTCCCAGTGACGCAGCGCCTTGGCAAACGAAGGATCGCCGATGAGGACATCGTAATCATCCAGGACCGTAAGGAAATGATCCTCATCGCGCAGAACAAAATCGCCCGTTTCCTTGGCCTCGCGCTTTTGCATGAACCAGGTAGCGCAGGTGATCGCCGCGCCCGTCTCTTCCCGCAGCCGGTCCCGCAGGGCATTGGCTGCAGCCTGCTGATGAACGATCAGAATCCGCTGTGCACCGGCAGCCGCTTCTGCCGCCTGCGCAAAGACGGCAACGTCAGGATCCTGCGGCAAGCCCCAGCTGTAGGGCGTGCCGAAACGTTTCTTAAGATACCTGGCCGCCTTCAGCCCGGACGGAGCAACAACGAGGTTGCGCTCAGCCCGGCCGGCCGCACGTACATCCGCAAGGGTGCTGCCCATCCCATAGCAGACGACCCTGGAAGCGCCGCTCCGGCGAACCGATGCTGCAAGCGCCTCTGCCTCAATGGTACCAAGATCAAGCGGGGTTGCCCCGAGCACGCCGACCAGGCCTTCTTCCCGCTGCGCCGTATCCTCTGCAAAGGTCTTAAAAAGCGCCAGATAGGCAGCTTCCGCCCCTTGATCGTACCAGCGGATCCCGTTGGTCTCAATCGCCAGCACCGGCATGCCACAGCGCTCCTCTGCCATCTTCTGCACCGCACGGTAGTCCGTTGCGATGGTAGCCGGCACCGGCGTGCCGATGATCGCCGCAAAGGAAGCCTGCATATGCGCCGCTGCCCGTGCCATTTTCTCCACCAGCAGCGTATCGCGCCCCAGGATCGCATCCATGTCCCGCAGCCCTGCAGAGAACACCGCACTTCGTCCGGCGTTCCTGCCGCTTCCCCAGCGCGGCTCATCGAAGCCGCAGATGTTGCCGGCACACCCGCCGGCATCACAGACCACAAGCAGGCCGCCCAGTTCGTAGAGAACAGAGACGGCGCCCGACTGATCCGGCGCAAAAGGATAGATAATCTTGTGAAGTCCCTTCATCGCTGTCTTTCCTCCTCCTGGGCATCATCCTCTGCCTTCATGCCGGATACCGGCGCCTGCAGCGCCGCAAGCGCCGCCGGGAAGGGCTGCAGGCTGCGCGGCAGAATACCGTGAATCTTGGCAATACATACACCGTAGTTGGTCATCGGTACGCCTTGATCCTGCGCGCAGTGAATCCTATAGCGCATCTCCCGGTCATGCAGCATACAGCCGCCGCAGTGGACACACAGCGCATATGCCTGCAAATCTTCGGGAAATTCCGTGCCGCTGGTAAAGGAAAACGTCAGTGCTTTGCCGGTGTACCCTTGTATCCAGCGGGGCAGTTTTTCGGTGCCGATGTCGCCGCACTGCCTGTGATGAGTGCATCCCTCGGAAATCAGCACCCGGTCGCCGTCCTTTAGATGGTCCAGCGCCGCCGCACCGTGTGCCAGCGCCGGAAGGTCACCCTTGCGGCGTGCCATCAGAATCGAAAAGGAGGTAAGCGGAATCTCCGTGGGCGTATCGCGCGCAACGCGTTCGAAAGCCTGGCTGTCAGTGATGACCATGGCCGGTGCCTTTGTAAGGGAATGCAGTGTCTCGCGCACCCGGTTTTCCTTGGTCACGATGGCCGCAGCATCAGCATCCAGTACATCGCGAATAGTCTGCTGCTGCGGGAGAATCAGTCTGCCCTTGGGCGCCGCACTGTCGATGGGCACCACCAGAACAACCTGATCGCCTGGCTTGAGCAGATCTCCCACCAGTCTGGGCGCAGACTCATCCTTCATCTGTGCAGCAATCCGTTCCTTGAGCGGCGAGATGTTCGTTCCATCGGCCGCACTGACATAAAGAAGGTTCTCCTCGGGGATGCCGCCTGCCAGGATCTCTCCATGCACGGTGCGCTTCATCTCCTCTGTCATACGCTCCGCCTTGTTGACAGCTACAACGCAGGGAATCTCTTTTTCGCCGATCCTTGCAAGCAGCTTTGCCTCCTGCGGCCCGAAGCCTTCTTCGCCATCCACCACCAGCAGAGCAATGTCCGTCTTGTTGAGCACCTGATAGCTCTTTCTGACCCGCATGGCACCCAGGTCGCCTGCGTCATCGATGCCCGGCGTGTCAATCATCACCACCGGTCCCAGCGGCAGCAGTTCCATCGCCTTGCTCACCGGATCAGTGGTCGTACCGCGGACTTCCGATACAATTGCCAGATCCTGTCCCGTTACCGCGTTTATGAGGCTGGACTTGCCCGCATTCCTGCGGCCGAAAATGCCGATGTGGGTGCGATCCGCCGAAGGTGTATCATTCAGACTCATATGCTTCCTCCCATGCCTGCTCCATGGCATTCATCAGCCGGATAACGCCGGCATAGCCAAAAGGCTGGCGTTCTTCATTCCAGGGTACATTGGGCGCCGCGGGGTGATAGTAAGCGGCATCCATGCCGATGGTCAGATCCGCCGCCGCGCTGCCGCTGTCGTAGTGGATCATCGTCGGCGACAGATTGGTGTAGACCCTGGTTGCAGGACTCACCTCCGCCAGGCGCCGGATGTAAGCTCGATCGGCAGCAGAGGGCAGCGCATAGATCTCTTCGACCCGGTGTCCGTAACCGATCATCGCCAGCGCCAGCTCAAAGGGATCCGCATGCATCATCTCTCCGATACAAAGACGCAGACTGCCGCAGTGCTGCAGGAGGGCCGCCGCACATTCTCTGCAGGCGCCATAAGCAGCCTCATCATCGATCGTGCTTCCCAACGCCGCTGCCAGGCTATGGTACTGACGGTGAATCTTATCCGCCTGATAGAGCCTGGTAAGCTCCAGGTAAGGCATGCCCAGACGCTTTTCCATGTCATCGGCGGCCAGTCTCGCCTCCGGATCCAGCACCACGTTGAAATTGGCATGCGCCATCGCCTGGTATGCCGCAAAATCCTCACAGCGCGCAATCTCGTTGATTGTGCGGATACCCATCTGCTGAAGGATATCGTAAAGCTCACAGTCATCGATCAGCGCCGAAAAATTGCCGATCAGATTCACGGTTCTGGCATGTCGTTCGGCCGGCTCAAGAAGCGAATAGATAGCCTGCCGCACCAGCACCATCGGCGGCTTGCGCCCTTCTCTTGTCAGCGCATACATATAGCAGGGGCGAACCGGCAGACCGGCCGCCTCCTCCGCCCTGCGGCAGACACGCTCCCAATCTGTTCCAAGAAGAGCATCAACGCAGGTGCTGCAAATCATGACACACGACGGCCGTTCCTCGAGAAAGTCAAGGATCTCGCAAACTGCCTGCGACACCTTGGCAAGGTGATTTCCGTTGACAATATCACTTTCGTCCATCAAAAGAAAGAAAAACCGATCCTCATAGCCCGGCACTTCAGCTAAAAGCTTGGTGTTGCGCCCGCAGCATCCCGGCGCCACCAGCAGCATCACCGAACCGGGTATCGCCAGCCCCGCACGCTTGACGCCATAGCCCTGCGCCCCCGGTGAATTAAAGGCCAGTGTGGCCGGTGAGCTGTAAATCAGCTGCGCCGAAGACTGCATCTCTTCGGGAAGCGGGCCGTCCCCCTCATCCGCAAGCTGACGGATCGTACGGTAATATGCCTCTCTCATTGCGCCTCCTCCAAAAGCCGTTCTGCCAGTGCAAGGAACCGTTTGCTGATCGGAAGCGCCGGATCCCCTTCAAGAACCGTCTTGCCTTCCTCTTCAAAGCGGTTGATCGCATCCTCCCGGGGAATGTCGCCAATGATGGGCAGTCCCTTCTCCCTGGCGAAGGCACGTACCTTTTCCTCTTCGTCGGGAATGTTGCGGCGGTTGAACAAAATGCCGCCCACCGAAGCATAGCCCCGGTCCTCGAAGTTCTTCACCGCATCATTGATGTTGCCTGCCGCATACAGTGCCATCTTCTCTCCTGAAGTAACGATCAGCACCCGATCGGCATATCCTTCCCGGATAGGCGCCGCAAAACCGCCGCAGACCACATCGCCCAGCACATCGTAGAGCACCACATCCGGCTGATAGTTTTCAAAGAGCTCCAGATCTTCCAGCATGTTGAAGGTGGCAATAATGCCCCTGCCTGCGCATCCCAGCCCCGGTGTCGGTCCGCCGGTCTCAATGCACAGGATGCCGCCGAAGCCCTTGCGGGAGATCTCCTCGATGGTGTCCGGCTCTGCATCATGTTCACGGATGTAATCCATGACCGGCTGCAGCGGCCGGCCGCCCAGCAGGTTAATCGTCGAATCCGCCTTGGGATCACATCCGATCTGAATGACCTTCTTTCCCAGCAGCGCAAAAGCCGCTGCCAGATTAGCCGTCATGGTAGATTTTCCAATGCCGCCTTTTCCATAAATCGCCAGTTTCAGCATGGCTCGCTCCTCCTAAAAAACGACCTGCCCCCAAGGGAACAGGTCGTGCTTGCATCGCCAACGAGACGGGGAGAGCAGCCGGATGCCCGGTTCCTCCCGCTTGTTCATTACCTAGCCGCATTCTCTTTCCGCTCGGAATTTCCTTGCCGTCAGATATTTGCTCTGCAGTATATGATTCACTCTCAACTGTACTCCAGTATAGCATGGAACGCACAAAAGAGAAACCTCTTTCCTTCTATCACAGGAATCGCGTCATCAGATATCCCAGCAGTTCATCGGGAATCAGTCCGGCAAAGATCCGATCCAGCGTGCAGATCAATCCGGGGGTGGAAAGCGCATGATGGTGCTGCATGTCATACAGGGAACGGCGTGCCACCTTCTTGGAGGTCGTGGAAAAGAAAGGCTTTTTCTTTTCTCCACTGGCACCTTCAATGAACTCGGTATCATGGATCCAGTATGGGCAGACGGCCGTAACGCTGATGCCGCGGGGCAGAAGCTCGATGTGCAGCCCTCTGCTGTAGGAATATAGCAGTGCCTTGGAGGCGGCATAGGCATTGAAGGTGGGGATGGGTTGCAGTGCAGCTACCGAACACACCTGCACGATCCTGGCGCCCGCTTCCATGTAGGGGAGGCACAGATCGGTGAGACTAATGGCAGCCTTATCGTTGATGTCGATCATCCGGTTCTCCACTTCATGCCCTATCTCCGCCGAGGTTCCATAGCGCCCGAAGCCGGCGCAGTTCATCAGGATGGACACCGTGAATCCGGCAGCATTCTCTGCCTCTGCTGCCTCGCTGCCTGCTGCCTTTTTCAAGGCATGCCGGAACCGCTCTACATCCTCCTCGCGCGTCAGATCCAGCGCCATGACACGCGACGCAGCAGGCAGCTCCTGCGCCAGTTTCTCCAGCCGTTCCCTTCGTCTGGCCACAAGCCAGAGTTCATCGATGCCGTATTTTTCCGGACGTGCCGCAATCAGCCTGGCATAGTTGGCACCCAGGCCGCTGGAAGCGCCGGTAATGATGGCCACATGCCGCTTAGTCCCGCGGCCGGATCCGCGGCCGTCTTGTTCAGCTTTTCCGGCCTTTGCCACTTTACGCGCAAGGCTGCAGCGCTCGATGATCATGACTACGAAAGCGATAAGCACTGTTACAACGACAATAATGCCAAAGAAGTGTACCGTTTTTCCCCAAATCAGTGTCAGTACATCCATCACGATCTGCCTTTTCCTTTCTATTTCATGGCATGCTCTTTTTCTTCATTGCATGCCCGGTTCTCATTTTCATCCGTGCCGGCCTCTTGGGATACCTTCATGATCCAGGCCGCAAGATCCTCCATTACGGCCTCTCGATTCAGTTCGTTGAGGATCTCATGGCGGCAGTCAGGATAAAGCTTTTCCGTGACATGGGTGTGATCGGTTTCCTCCAGCCTGCAGCAGACCGTTTCCACGCCCCTGCCGTAATCTCCCACCGGATCCTCCGCGCCGCTGATCAGAAGGATGGGGAGATCTTTTGGCACCGCCTCGTACCACGCCGCCTTATTGGATTCCACGTTAACCTTTACCAGATCTTTCATGCCCTGTACCGTGAAGAGAAAGCCGCAGTATGGATCTGCCCGGTAAGCATCCACAACAGCCTGGTCCCGCGTCAGCCAATCATTCAAGGTGCGCTTTTCAAACCGCTTGTTGTAGGTGCCGAAGGCCATCGCTGCAAGCAGACGGCTCTTGTGCTTTTTGCCCCGGAGTTTTCCTATCAGATTTGCGGCAGCCATGCCTGCCCCCGCCGCCGGGTTAGGTCCGCCGGTGCCCATGAAAACAGCTCCGCAGATGGGCGTCGCAGGATACATCGACGTATATAGTCTGCAGAGGAAAGAGCCCATTGAATGCCCCATGACGAAGAGCTTCCTGCCAGGATTCTCGTGCGCCGCCCGCTCCACCATGGTGCGGAAATCTTCCACCAGGCCAAGCCAGCCATCATGTTCACCGAACCATCCGGTCAGCGCCGGATCTTCATTCGATTCTCCATGGTTTGCCATGTCATGCATGTAGACACGAATGCCCCGGCTGCAGAGAAATTCGATGAGGCCAAGATAACGTCTCTGGTGCTCCGCCATGCCATGATGGATCACCAGCACCGGTGCCGGATTTGACCCGGTGCCGTCCTCTGGTTCATAGCACCGCCCTGTGATCTCACAAACCCCAGTTGCCGATGGGAAATGAAAGGTTGTTGTCTTCATTGGTTTTGACCTCCCTGCTGCTGCGGCTCTCTCAACGCCTGCATGATCATTGTAACGCATTCTCCAGTCATTGGCGAAAAAAAGGAGCCCTGCAGGTTCCTCCTTAAGCCCTGCATTATCTCTATACCCAGGATATCTATCTTATACATCATCTTTATGGTACTATAGAAAATAAGGGAGGAAGGCATCTGTCCTTCCAAGGGAGATCGACACAAACAAGAGGGGATTGACCCAGTCAAACGATATTTATGTTTGGAAAATTTGGAAAAGCAGCAACGACTTCAAAAAGGCCCATTCAGCTTTCGGATCATTTTACCTATACCAAGATGATCCGTTTCACTATGCCCTCCATTCTGATGATGATTTTCACCTCCATCTACGGGATGGTGGACGGCTTTTTCGTATCCAACTACGTAGGTGCCATTCCCTTTGCTGCCTTGAACCTGACCATGCCTTTCATCATGATTCTATCAGCGGTGGGGTTCATGTTCGGTACCGGTGGCACCGCCCTGGTCGCCATGATCCTGGGCATGAAGAATGATGAAAAGGCCAATGCGACCTTTTCCCTGCTGACCTATACGCTCTTTGGCTGCGGCGTTCTTCTCGCTGTCCTGGGTGCTCTGCTTGCGCCATGGATCTGCCGCGTCCTCGGTGCCACGGCCGCTATGCTGCCCTACTCTGTACTCTATATCCGTATCAGCATGATCAGTCTGCCTTTCTTCATGCTGCAGCATCTGTTTCAGAGCTTTCTCGTTACGGCCGAAAAGCCCAAGCTGGGGCTGGTGGTCACCTTGATCGCGGGCTGCGCCAATATGATCCTCGACTGGCTCTTTGTCGGTATTTTGGGATGGGGGCTGGCCGGTGCGGCAGCGGCCACCGTAGTCAGCGAGATCACAGGCGGGCTGATCCCGCTGATCTATTTCCTCCTGCCTAACGACAGTCTGCTGCGTCTGGGCAGGACACACATGGATGGCAAAGCCATCCGCCGCGCCTGCACCAACGGCTCGTCGGAATTCCTGACAAACTGCGCTTCCTCCATTGTCGGCATGCTCTTCAACCTGCAGCTGATGCATTATGCCGGCGCCAGCGGCGTGGCCGCCTACGGAGTCATCATGTATGTCAACTTCATCTTCGTGGGTATTTACTTCGGCTACACCATGGGCATTGCCCCGGTCATCGGCTACCACTACGGTGCCTGTAACGAGGATGAGCTAAAGGGGCTTTTCCGTCAATCGATCCGGATGCTGCTCGCCGCGTCCCTGGCCTTAACCGTCATCGCCGAACTGACCGCAGTCCCTCTGGTTCAGATCTTCGTGGGTTATGACGATGCACTGATGCATCTGACCGTACGCGGCTTTCGGCTGTACACGATCGCCTTTCTCTTCATGGGATTCAACATCTTCGGCTCCGGCTTTTTTACCGCTCTCAACAACGGTCTGATCTCCGCGGTCATCTCCGCCATCAGATCGCTCGTTCTGCAGCTGATATGTATCTATCTCCTGCCCTATCTGCTGGGCACCGATGGTCTGTGGCTGGTCGCCGTCGCAACCGATGGGCTCTGCATGATCCTCACAGTCTGCCTCTGGATCCGCTTCAGGAAAGTCTATCACTACTGAGGAACACATCGTATGAGAAGCACATCGCTGTGCTTTATGCGGCCTCTGCCAATCCCTTTGGTCATATGATTGATAAGCAGAAATTTTATCTGCTGCCTGGGCAGGATGCTTCACGGCACTGCATCAGCAAGCAAGCAGCCTGACATAAAACGTCAGGCTGCTTGCTTGATAAATTCTTTTTCTTTTCCCGGGCAGCGCCGGCCGTCCAATCATCTCAGACCCGTTTTAAGCGCGCTCGAACTTTTCTTTCGGCTGTTTGCAGCGGGGGCATGTCCAGTCATCCGGCAGATCCTCAAAAGCCGTGCCGGCAGGGATACCGTGCTCCGGATCACCGACAGCAGGGTCATAAACGAAACCGCAAACCGAACATACATATTTGCCGCTTGCTTCCTTCGCCTTAATCTCCTTAACCGGAAGGGGTGCAGGCATGTGATCGAGATCAACCACTCTCCTGGCTTCCAGGTTCTCATAGCCAAGCGGCGTATGCGTGGAAACATAGACAGTCGGATGCGTGGAAACAAAGGTCCGCACCAGATCCAGCGTATGCCTTGCCGCCTTGACATCCTCAAATACGACGGAAAGTTTGTTTTCGTAAAGAGCCTCATCCGTGTAAGTGACATCACCGTGGATCATGTAGTACAAGCCGCCGTCTTCGACAATGACAATGCTGGTGCCCGTCGTATGGCCGGGAGCAAAGATGTAATGGATGCCCGGTGCGATTGTCTGCGACTTTTCGAAGACATCATAAGCACCGTCCGTGAACTTGACCGCGTGCACGTTGGGGAGAGGCTGCAGTTCCTCCGAGGCTGCCTCGATTTCAGATGCATAGATCTCCGCATCCGGGAACTGTGCCAATACACCGGTATGATCCGCGTGCTTATGTGTCACCAGGATCTTCGAAACCTGCTCCGGCGTGTAGCCGGCTTCCTTGAGCGCATCCATATAGAGATTTACCTTGCGGCCCATGTAAATCGGCGTCTTGGCATCCGGCACCTGTTCAGGAAACGCATCCGGCATGCCGGTGTCCACCAAGATAACTTCCTTTCCGGTATCGATCAAATAGTTAGTCAAGGCGGAACGATAACGAACGGTCGGATCAAATTTTTCGGCTCCCTCTTCGCCTCCGAAGGCAAACGGCTGCACCATGTAGCCATCGGCAAACAATTTAATGGGGATGATTTTCATCGTCTTTGTTCTCCTTTCTATGCATCTCATATGCTGTACCAAGCACTGCAGACTACCCGCACGCTCTTACCTTGTCCATACCTCAGCACGATGCATTCTAAACGCCAGCACCGCCTACCGTTCAAGTTGAAATTGCAATTTATGTTGCAATTTACTATTTCCTCCGGAGTAAAGCGGCAGATATTTTCCGGTACGACAGGCGCGAAAAATCTCTGAAACTGTATCCATTCAGTTTCTGCAGCCTTTGCTGAGATCTGCTGCAAAATGAAAAAGACAAGTCCGGAGAAAATATCCCGAAGCAGCTTCTGTTTCGGGTTTTCCATTTTGGAAATAGCTGCCCCAAGCTGTGTATCTCTGCTGCTGAGCCATAAAATTTCACGTTCTCCGAATGGAATATACGCCTCTCTCATGCGGCATACCTTTTTTCCATCTGCAGGAGAAATTTCTTTGCCTCGATACCGGCTGCATATCCCGTGAGGCTTCCGTCAGCGCCGATGACACGATGGCAGGGGATCAGAATCAGAATCGGATTACAGTGATTTGCCATGCCGACAGCCCGGGAAGCTTTCCTGTTTCCTGCCATCGCCGCCAGCTCACCGTACGTCCTTGTCTCGCCGTAAGGGATCTCACGAAGATGATCCCAGATATTTTTCTGAAAAGCCGTTCCCTCAGGGCGCAGCGGCAGATCAAAGGTCTGTCTTTTTCCGGCAAAATATTCTCCCAGTTGTGCCTTGCAGTCCCTCACCAGTTCGCCTGAAGCGTCACCGGACAGGATCCGGTCAGCCGGCATGTTATTCGCCAGCGCGCCTGCCTTTGCACTTTCACGCCCGGCCTGTTCCACACAGAGGACAGCATCCTGCGACGCAATAATCCGCAGTGAACCAATTGGCGTTTCCACAACACTTCGACTGATATTATCTGCAAAAATCTGCCGATACCTTGCCGGTGTCATTCCCGTCTGTCTGCGAAAATGATCATAAAATGCCGACGGATTTTCATACCCGGCCATCCCGGCTGCATCCGGGATACTGACACCGTTCTGCAGCATTTGCTGCGCTGCAGCGATCCTTACCTGGATCAAATATTCCGACGGCGTGATATCATACTGTTTCTTGAAGACCTGTGTCAGATGCTTTCGGCTCACACCCATTGCCTTCATATCTCTGCCGAGTTTCGTCCGATCGCTGAAATGCCGGTCCATCAGTTCCTTTGTCCGCTCCGAAAGTTCCAAAGCCGGATTATACTGCAGCAAATCCGGGCGGCAGCGTTTGCAAGGGCGGAATCCTGCCCTCTCCGCCTCTTTTCCTGTTCTGAAAAAGACAACATTTTCTTTCTTGGGGAGTTTTGATTTGCAGGATGGACGACAATAAATACCGGTTGTCTTCACCCCATAAAAGAACTGCCCGTCAAAAGAAGCATCACAGTCTCTGAGCGCCTCCCACATTGCATCCTCTTTCATGAACTTACCCCTCCATTCTCATGCAGAAAAACTGCGGCTGCTTTTTTATCGTTTCACCTTTCATAGACAACCTTACCATAGCATGCTAATATTTTCTTCCAAAAAAGGCGGATTCAATTTGGGGAAACTGTAACTTTGAAACTACACTATGAGCTTCTCTGCGATCAGGACTGCTGCCGCACCGCATACTATGCTTGCTATCACATAGCAAAATGCCGTCTGCGCATGTCCGTTCCGCATCAGCTGATCCGTCTCCAGCGCGAATGAAGAAAATGTAGTGAAACCGCCGCAAATACCGACTTTCAGAAACAATACAAGCTTCGGATGCATGGCATTTTTGGCTGCAAGCGCTGCAATAATACCAATT
>OMZN01000125.1 GCA_900315555.1 uncultured Eubacteriales bacterium | reverse complement strand
GATTCTTTTTCTCTTCATCCTTGCCATCGCCATGGCCATTCTCTTCATCCTTCTGCCGCGTGACAAGATCGGCCAATGGCTCCAGCGGAAATACAACTGGCGTGTGGACTTTAACCAGCTGATCACCCGCATCATGTTCTTTGACACGCCCTTCGTCTGTTATATTATTGTAGACAAGTTCCACGGACCGACTATGGGCTCCATCTTCAAGGGGCTGTTCAGCCTGGACGGTCTCCTGAACATGCTGATTATCGGTATGATCTGGTGGACAATCTTCACGATATGGAACCGCTGCAAATACACCATCATCACAACCACCGGCATTTTCTTTGGGTTCGGTGTGGCCAATTACGTACTCCTGGTGTTCCGCGATTCACCGCTGGCATGGACAGACTTTGCCTCCCTCGGCACCGCCATGGATGTGGCAGGCAACTATTCGCTCTACTTCAACCAGGCTTTTCTGTGGTCCTTCGTCATTACTTTGATCCACGTGACGATTGCGCTGTCGCTGCATCCCTACAAAAGCTTCGCAAAAAAACAGCGCATCACAGCCCTGCTTGGACTGGCACTTTGGGTCGGCGGCGTCTACTACATGATCTTTGCAAGCAGCCTGCTGCAGAAGGCTGATATTTACGTTTCCGGCTTCCGTCCCAAGTGGAGCTACAATTCCCATGGCTACACGCTGGCTTTCGTCATCACCATCAAGACATCCAGAATCAGCAAGCCAGAGGGCTATTCTCCCGAAAAGGCAGAAAAAATCGCTGCAGCCTATATATCAGATAAAGGAAGTGCTGCGGCCGCCGTCTCCGAAAAGACACCCAACATCATCGTCATCATGAACGAAGCCTATTCGGATCTTCGCTCGATCCATGACTTTAAGACCAATAAGGACTACGCTCCCTACTTTGACAGTCTGCGGGAGAATACGGTAAAGGGCACCCTGCATACGTCGATCTTCGGCGGCAGTACTGCCAATACAGAATACGAATTCCTGACTGGCAACTCCATGTCGGCACTGCCCTTCCATACAGTAGCCTACAACAACAACGTCAAGGTGCAATCGCCTTCCCTGGCGACGACGCTCGCAGCACAAGGCTATAAGGGCCTTGTCGCCCTGCACCCGGGCATGTACAACTCTTACAACCGCAACGTGGTCTACCCGAACCTGGGCTTCAAGAAATACATATCACTTGAGGATATGAAGAATCCCGAGAAGCTGCGCGCCTATGTTTCCGACAAGGCGGATTATGAAGAACTCATGCATAACTATGAAAGCTTCCGAAAGAAAGACCCTACCTCTCCGTTTTTCATGTTCAACGTAACAATCCAAAACCACAGCGATTTCAAGCTGACGAGCGGCGTCGTCGAAAACCAGATCCATATCGAGGACAGTGCACTGAATCTAGAGCAGGCAAGCCAGTATCTGAACCTGGTGAAAAAGAGCGACAGTGCACTCCGCGAGCTTGTTGAATATTACAAAAAACAGAATGACCCTACCATCATCGTCCTCTTCGGCGATCATCAGCCGCGGGTTGAAGATGCATTCTATGAAGAATTGCTGCGCCGGCGCGGCAGCGGTCTCAGCGACCTGCAGAAGTCAGAGCTCCAGTACCAGGTTCCCTTCATGATCTGGGCCAACTACGATATTAAGGAAAAGGAGAATGTCCAGATCAGTGCGAACTACCTTTCCTCCTACCTGCTTTCGATGCTGGGTGGGAAACAGACAGGCTACAATAAATTCCTGCTGGACCTCCGCAGCAAAGTGCCCTTCATCACATCGATCGCCTATGAAACAAAGGACGGCACACTCCATGCTCCCGGTGATGCTTCCCAGGTAAGCAAGGCACTGCAGCAATATGCCATCCTGGAATACAACTACATCGTGGATACCAAAAACCGGGTCAAGGGATTCTTCGAGCTCCAAAAATAAGCCGCCTACCACCGTCACAGGCATCCTTATCAGCAGATCGAAAATCCCCCGCCCGCTTCCCTGCAGGAAGCGGGCGGGGGATTTTAGCTTCTTCTCAAAGTCTGCCGGTAAAATGCGCTCTTACCTTGCCGGTCTTGAACGCATCGATTATCTGGCAGCTATTTATCGGCATTTTTGATATAGAGATCCATGCCGCTGGCAGCGATTTTGCCGGCACCCATGGCCTTGATGACCGTAGCTGCACCGGTCACCGCATCTCCACCGGCGAACACGCCGGCTCTGCTGGTCATACCGGTCTCCTCACTGATAGCAATGCCGTGCCGATCTGTTTCGTTCATACCGGGGGTCGTATCTCTGATCAGACTGTTAACCTTGGTTCCCAGCGCCATGATAACATAATCGACGACTTCGACATACTCGGATCCTTCGATCGGCACAGGACGACGCCTGCCAGAATCATCCGGTTCGCCGAGTTCCATCTGGATGCACTTGATGGCAGCTACATGACCATCCCTGTCTCCAAGAATTTCCACCGGATTCGTCAGGAAGTGGAAATCAATACCCTCGGATTTTGCATGCTCAAATTCTTCAGCCCTTGCCGGCACTTCTGCTTCCGAACGGCGATAGATCAGCTTGACGTCAGCCCCCATCCGCTTGGCAGAACGCGCCGCATCCATGGCCACGTTGCCTGCTCCCACGACAGCCACCTTCTTGGGCCGGGAGATCGGCGT
>OMZN01000127.1 GCA_900315555.1 uncultured Eubacteriales bacterium | reverse complement strand
GGTCGTGGGGACGATCCTGGGCATTCTTTTTCTGTTCAGCGTATTTGCGGAGTTCAGAAAGTTTAAAGCGGCAATGCAGAATCCTGTCATGGCCAGTGTGTTCTGCGTATTTCCGATGGCGCTCATGCTTTTCAGCACGTATTGTATGCCATGGTTTGGCGCTGGCGTAGCAAGGGTGGTCTGGTATACTGCTATTGCTTTTCACGTGATTATGATCATATATTTTACGGTGAAATTTATTTTCAAAGGGGAGTTGAAGAAGGTCTTTGCCAGTTACTTCATTGTCTATTGCGGGATCGTTATGGCTTCGATGACCGCACCTGCATTTAATGCAGCTGAGCTGGGGTTCGCAATATTCTGGTTTGGATTTGCTGCTCTGATCATATTTTTGATTATGGTGACAATACGATATGCAACGGTACCAGTGCCGGATCCTGCAAAGCCTCTGATCTGTATTTACGCAGCACCGGTCAGTCTCTGTACCGCAGGTTATACGCAGTCTGTAATGCCGAAGTCACTGCTGTTCCTCACTGTCATGTGGATTTTGGGAACCTTTTTGTTTGTGTTCGCTTGTGTAAAATTTTTGCAGTACCTTAAGCTGCCATTTTTCCCAAGTTGTACAGCATATACATTTCCTATGGTTATCACTGCCGTCGCATCAAAGCAGTTCATGGAATGCTCTGCAGCAATGCAGCATCCGATGACATTCCTTGCGCCGATCGTGATCATAGAGACTGTGATCGCTGTAGTCACAACACTTTACGTGCTGATACGCTATCTGGTGTTCCTTTTCAGCACATTAAAGGGAGAACCGCAGGAATAATGCGTTGAAAGTGCATCCGTTATCTCCTTAAGCCCAGTCGGGCAAAGGATCCCTATGCTTTAAACGCTTCGGCTTTTCCATGATCAGTTTTTTAATTCACTGATGAAGAGAATGCGAAGGGGATCCTTAACGTCTGGATCATTCGAAGAGCGGTGCTCAGGTGGCTCACTTTCAAATGAGTATTTTCTGGTTGACATTCATCGTGGAAATGACCTAAGCTTTTTTCCTGCTTACTCTGACTTCAAAAAAGCCGTGCCTGTTGCAGTAAGCGAAGACTTTCCGTACCCGGGAGCTTGAAAATCTGGCATCGGCCATCCCTTCCGGATAGAGCTTTATCAGCTGTACACCCTGATCAGATAGAGCGGCGAGAAATGAAATGTAGTGGCCTTTGGTCATGGGATGATCCACCGCTGCATACAGTTCGCTGCCATCCTTTTCCACATGGATACTGTGCGCCTCATCTGATTCTTCAGCCTCAAGGGGCGGCAGAGTGATGCCGCAGCAGCTGACTACAGCTTCTCCTGAACTATGAATGATGTTGCCGCAAACAGGGCAGACGTAGAATTTTGTCCTCAGCATGTTGGAGGCCTTATTCATATTGATGACGTCTTCACCTGCAAAAAGTTCTATTGTCGAGATGCCCAGGGCGGCGGCAAGAGGCTCCAGCAGGGTTATGTCCGGAAGACCTTTGCCGGTCTCCCATTTACTGATGGCTTTGCTGCTTACAAAGAGCTTTTCTGCCAGTTCTTCCTGTGTCATGTTTCTTTCTTCTCTCAGGCGCCTGATGACGGCACCGGTAACGTATTTATCCATTTTTCCTCCGTTTGTTTTGCTTTTCCTCTGGCGTTGACGATTGCTATTTTAGCGGAGGCTGCAGAGCACTTCAACCTACGGATCGTGGACTGACTGCGGCTGGATGTGCTTTTGCTGTCACCTTATCCTTTTGGGCATTTTTCATTTTTCGAAGTTTTCTTTTACTGCACGTTTCAGCAGATAGAGGATATAATCGGGCGGTGATCTGTGGCCGCTCTCCCAATTCTCAAGGGTACGTTTCGGGATGCATCGTATTCCGACTTTCCAGGTGGCATAAGGCAATAAGAATCTATCGGTTCTGTATCTATTCTTGCTGCGGCTGCAGTGATGATTGCACAGGGCTTCAGATGGAGGTCATTCAGATTTCAAAGATATTCTTTTGTTCTGCGTGGCCGTTTTAGGGTATAAGAATGTATATACATTGGGTTTTTGATTCTGCAATGTTGACTTGTTGACAGAAAAATCCAATGGCGCTGAAATACAAAAGTGAAAAATTATACCATATTGAAGAAAACCGACAATACTCGGCTGCTTTAAGGAGTCGAATTTTACATTGTATTAAAAAGGCTGAACAGGAGAGGGGTAATCGTTGCCATGATACAGAATCTGCAAAAAAAACGCCGGGCAAAACGTTTTTTGTGGGCATTATCACTTGCACTCATTATTTCAATGATGCCAGTGACGCCAGCGATAGCGTCGGACACCGGCACCGCTTCCTCCGGAAGCACAACGGAAGCAGCAACATCTTCAGATGGGGCCGGAACTTCCGGTTCCTCCGGGAAAAGCAGTGAATTGTCATCGGATGCGGGAAAGGACAGTACGTCCG
>OMZN01000128.1 GCA_900315555.1 uncultured Eubacteriales bacterium | reverse complement strand
ATAAAATCTGAGCTTCGCAGAGTGAAAAAGCTTCGCAATATGGACTGCTTGATATACTGGTAGTTTTCTGAGTAGCGCTTTTCGGAACGCGAGAATCGTTCCTGCAGCGCGGAGTATTCGCGGTTCACGCGTAATGCAAGGTAAACGCTGATTATCGCTGCAAAGACGAGTACGGCGATATAATAGAATGTGATCCATCTTGTCAGTGCGGAAAGCTGGTGCTTGAAATCGGAATAGCTGATACAGCTTAAAAAGTACAGGCCCGTCTCTTCGGATTGAATCCATGTACAGATGGTATCGGTTTCCCGCATAATAAACTGGCCGTAGGTATCCTGACTGTTCATGACGTCCTCGACCATACTGCTCCGGCCAGGTTCATCCAGCAGCTGACCGTCTGTGCAGATCTGTGCATCATGGTCGGCAACTATCAACTGACGGCTGGAAGCAGCCGCCAGATTACTGCCAAGGTACAACAGCCGGTCGGCGCTGATGTTGACGATAAAAAAGCCGTCATAGGTACTTCTGGAGCTGCGTACAGGAAGCACATAGGTAAAAACTGTTTTTACAGGAAGATCTTCATGATATTGGAGCGTTCGCATCTGCGGCAGCTGTGTAATGGTTTTTGCCTCAGACAGCGTGCGGATATATTCCACGTCAAAGAAGCCGCTGATCGGTGTAAATGTCAGCTTACAATTGTTGCCGTCCACATAACTGTAGCAGATTTGATCTTCTTTCGCACAGTATACATATACAGAGTCGATCCACTGCGAGGCGCGGGTATAGCTTTGCAGGGTTCGCATGCCTTGAATAGTCTGCAGCAGACGCGTATCCAAAGAGTAGATCAGCTGCTGCGTAACAGGTGTGCTGTTGAGCTGTTGAAGCATGGAAACAGCGGCATCCTGCATGATGACGGAAGAATAACTGATGTTGGAAATGACCTCATTCTCTGTTTGATAAGAGGTCTCCAAATTCTGCTTTTTCACATTCTGATAGATCAGCAAAAAAATCAGCGAAACGAGAAACAGGCAAAAAGCCAGAATGACGCTTAATATTTTAATGAAAAATTCGTTCCTGCGGTCAGATGGAACGTGAAACTTAACCAGCCGTATTTGACTCAACTCCTTTTCAAGAAGTACAGGCAGGCGGGGTAACGGATTGACCAATTTTACCGAAGGGAGAGGCTCGGTACTTGGATGCTATGTAAAAATAACACAAATCCACCGCAAATTTCAACAGTTTCAGTAAAAATCAAAAGTGAAATAAAAAATCGAAAGTGGTTTTTGGAGGAATTTGAAGCAATCCTGAAAAAACGAAACTTACAAACAAGAAACCGGGTGCTACAATACGGGCAGAAAAAAGACGTGTGAAGGAATGAATGGCTGTTGAAGGAAAAAACAATTGTGTCAAAGACGGCTGCGGTGAAAAAGAGGTCAAACTACAGCAGGACGCTGCGGAAGGATAACCGGCAGCTATTCTCCATGTGCATGCCGGGAATTATCCTGTTGTGTCTGTTTGCGTACCTTCCGATGTTTGGCCTCATACTGGCATTCAAGAACTATAAATTCAGTCTCGGCTTTTTCGGAAGCGAGTGGGTCGGTCTGAAGAACTTTGAGTTCTTCTTTAAGTCCGGTGTATTCGGCAGACTGATCAGGAATACGTTGGGTTTGAATTTGTTGTTTTTGTTTTGCAACACCTTCATTACCGTGATTCTCGCGCTTCTTCTTTATGAGGTAACCAACCGTCATGCGATCAAAATTTTCCAGACGGTTATTTTCCTCCCCTTCGTGGTTTCCTGGGTTGCCGCCTCCTATGCGCTGTACGCGAATATCGCGGATGTCAATGGTATTGTAAACAGTATCCTTGTGTTCTTTGGGAAAGACCCCGTTTCGTGGTACACAACCCCCAAATGGTGGCCGTATATCCTGCTGATTTGTTACCTGTGGAAGAATATGGGGTATGGCATCATTATTTATTACGGAAATCTCCTGTCGATCGATAAATGCTATTTTGAAGCAGCAGAGCTTGACGGCGCGAGCCGCTGGCAGATCATGTGGAAGATATCCTTCCAGTTCATCAAGCCAGTTGTCACAATGTTCTTTGTGCTCTCGCTTGGCCGTATTTTCAGCGCCGATTTCGGTATGTTCTATTATTTAACCAAGAACTCCAGCCTTCTGTACAGCGTAACCGATGTGATCGACACCTATGTTTACAGGGCCCTGCGCGTGACGGGAGATGTGGGTATGTCTACGGCCATTGGCCTTTGCCAATCCGTTGTGGGATTTATTGTGTTGGTTCTGGCAAATAAGATCACAAAGAAAATCAACGGAGAGGGGGCACTGTTCTAATGAGAAATAAATATAACCGTGTTAGTACAGTGCTGATCTATCTGATATTTATTGTGCTTTGTCTGGCAATCCTTTATCCGTTTCTCTGTGTTTTGTCCGTTTCACTGACCAGCAGTGCCGATTTAAAGGCATATGGCTTTCGCATCATCCCCAAACATCTTGATTTTTCTTCTTACGCCTATATTTTCAAGGATGCAAAGACAGTTTTGAACGCGTACGGTACGACCATTCTGGTGAGTTGTCTTGGCACATTGATCGGCTGCATGGTCACAAGCTTATATGCCTATGCCATTTCTCGCAGTACGTTCCGTTTGCGCAATTTTCTGTCCTTATTCGTGACCTTTACGATGTTCTTTTCCGGCGGTATGGCGGCGCAGTACATCACCTATGTGTCCTGGCTGAATTTGAAGAATTCCATCTGGGTGCTTGTCCTGCCGGGCGCGTTCACGGCGATGAACTGTATCATCATGCGCGCCTATTACGAAAAGCTGCCCTACAGCATGATCGAGTCGGCAAAAATCGACGGAGCCAGCGAATATCAGATCTTTTTCAAGATCATGTTCCCCATGGCAAAGCCTGCCCTGGCCACCATCTGCCTGACGCTCTTCGTGAATTATTGGAACGCGTACTATGAAGCCATGATGTATATGGATACCGGCAACTACGTCACGATTCAGCTGCTCCTGCAGAGAATGCTGGACAAGGTGGATTTCCTGAAAAACAGCGCCTCGACCGGACTTCTGGCAGCGGAGGCCGCAAAGCTGCCGGGCGATTCCATGCGTATGGCCATGTGCGTGCTGACGGTTGCGCCGATGCTGATCGTTTTTCCGCGTTTTCAGAAATATTTTGTCAAAGGTATGGCAATCGGTTCTGTCAAGGAATGATCCTTGGAGAGCAGATCTGACATAAATATTATAACAAAGGAGAAATCACAATGAAAAAGTTCCTCGCATTGCTCCTGGCTGCCGTGATGGTTCTGGCGATGTTCACCGCCTGCGCCAAGACGGAAACCGCACCCCCGGCAGACGACAAGCCTGCCGCAGAGACCCCTTCTACCACCGACAAGCCTGCCGAAGACACGACTCCGGCAGAAGAGCCCGCTGTTCCCGACGGCCCCTTCGCCGAGGAAGTGACGCTGCACTGGGTCATCCCTGCTGCTGCCGATTCTTACCCCGGCTGGGATGCAATCCTTGAAAAGATCAACGAGATCACCAAGGAGAAGATCAACGCCACGGTGGAAGCCGAGCTGATCCCCCTGGGCGAATACACCGATAAGATGAACATGAAGTTCACTGCCGGCGAAGAATTTGATCTCTGCTTCACCGGCGCATGGAACCCCTATCTGCCTGCTGTTTCCAAGGGCGCTTACGCGGAGCTGTCCCAGGACGTTCTGGACACCTATGCCCCCGATGTGATGGCCGATCTGAACAGCGGCGTGTGGGATGCCGTCCGTGTGAACGGCAAAATTTACGGCATTCCCCTACAGCAGATTTATGTCCGCCAGACCGGCATCCGTTTCAACACCGATCTGCTGGACGCCACCGGCTTTGATCCCAGCACCGTTCAGACCCTCGACGATCTGGATGCCTATTTTGCGCAGCTCGCAGAGCTGGGCGAAGGCTATGATGTCATCGCGATGAACGCCAACACGGAGTTCTATGACTGCATGGTGAACGCCCTTGGCTACGATGTGATCATCTCCAACAAGACCCCCGGCGTTGTTTACTATGCGGACGAAACCCCCGTTGCCGTCAACCAGTTTGCCAGCGAAGAATTCAAGGAATTCTGCCTGAAGATGCGCGAGTGGGCCGCCGCCGGCTACTTCCCTGCTGACGCGGTGACCGGCGGAACCTCCATCGGCGACAGTGGCATTCGTGCTGTCGCGTTCGATCCGGCACACAAACCCGGCGGCGATATCGTGGAAGCTGCTGCCCGCGGCTATGCCATCACGGGTATCCCCTTCGGCGACTGCGCCATGACCACCGGTGCCGTTCAGGCCACCATCACGGCGGTCTCTGCCACTTCCAAGAATGTTGAGCGCGCTGTTGCGT
>OMZN01000129.1 GCA_900315555.1 uncultured Eubacteriales bacterium | reverse complement strand
CCCATGATTTCCATGCGGGTAAACTGCTTCACCGTCCCGTCCTTCAAGGTCAGTGCGTGCATTCTGCATCCTCCCTTTCGCTGCGGTCGCCGACAACTCTGGCAAAGGCCGCATGGTTGTGAATACTCTCCTGGCTTTCCGCTTCGATGGCATAGCGCCCGATCTCCGGCATCTGATCTACCATCTGCTTGGCCTCTCGCACGACATCCTCTACAAACATAGGGCGGTCGTAAGCCGCCTCTGTAACGAATTTTTCATCGGGCCGCTTGAGGAGAGTGTAAACCGGCGAAGAAGCGGACTGCTCCGCGATCTTCACCAAGTCCTCGATCCAGACAAATTTTTCCGTATGCACGGTAATGGAAACGGTGGCGCGCTGGTTATGCGCCGATGCCTCTGAAATTTCCTTTGAACAGGGGCACAGCGTCGTCACCGGTGTACGCACCGTCAGTTCTAGATCAAACGCATCGCCGCAGAGCGAGGCATTGTTTTCCACCTCCACAGCAAGATAAGAACGCAGTCCGCTTACCGGCGACTGCTTTTCGATAAAGTAGTCAAAGCGAATCGAAAGATAGCTGTTTTCCGCATCCAGCTTTGCTTGGATCTCCTCCAGTATCGTCCGCAGCTGACGCAGATCCATCCTGTTGTTCCGTTGAAGGATCTCCACAAAGCGGGACATATGGGTTCCTTTTTTGGCACCTTTGAGATCTGCACTGAGACTAATGACAGCGGTGACCGGCATCCAGCGGCCTGCACTGTCCTTGACCTCAACAGGTAGCTTAAGATCTCGTATTCCCACTTCGTTTAAATAGATATTCCTTTGATCCTTCTGATTCTGTACGTCCTTCATGCTCTATTCTTCCCCGCGGTATACGATGCCGGATGTGGCAGTTTCCCACACCTGAATCTCATAAAGATGAGCATACTCTGTTCCTACCATCGGCGCAAGCTTGTTCCAGATATAAACGGCAATATTCTCTGCCGTCGGCTGCGGAATGAAATCATTTAAGTAGCGATGATCGAATTCTGCGAGGATCTCCTCCTGCACCAGCCTCTTGAGCTCGACGAAATCATAGATCATATCATCGGGTCCGCGCTGTCCCTGAAGCTTGACCACCAGGCGATAGGTGTGGCCGTGCAGCCGCTCGCACTTTCCCTTATAATGTACTAGATTGTGCGCCGCATCGAATGAAAATTCCTTAATCAGCAGCATATCTTCCGCTTCCTTTCTATTGATCCGCTTTGCCCCTGCTCCTCTTTGATCTGCCGGCACGCCGGCATGTGATCGATCATCTCACCGACGGGGCAGCCATGCAAGGATAGGATGCGCACTATGCATAACGTACTAAGACATAAACCGTGGCGATAGCAACCGTGACGAGCATAACAGGGAAACCCACCTTCAGATAATCCTTGAAGGTGATGGGATAACCGTGCTTGCCGGCGATGCTGGCTACCACCACATTGGCCGATGCACCAATGAGCGTGCCGTTGCCGCCCAGGCAGGCGCCCAGAGAAATTGCCCACCAAAGGGGCCCGACGTCCACACCGTTCTGCCCCATAACCAGCACCATGGGAATCAGCGTAGCCACAAACGGAATATTATCCAGAATCGATGAGAGGAGCGCGGAAGCCCACAGCAGCACCAACATGGTCAGTGCCATATTGCCGGCGGTTCCCTCAATCATCAGCCTGGCTAGTGCATCGATAACTCCGGTTTCCACCAGGCCGCCGACCACAATGAACAGCCCCAGGAAAAATACAATGGTAGGCCACTCTACATCGTGAATGATCTCCTCAGCCTCTACATGCCCGACAATCATCAGAACTGCGGCACAAGTCAGCGCCACCACGCCGGACTCAATGCCTAGCTTGCCGTGGATAACAAAGCCCACGGCCACGACAACAATCATGACGAGGCTGCAAACGAGCAGATAGTGACTCTTGATGGCCTTCCGTTCATCCAAAGCCATGACGAGTTCCATCTTCTCCGGTGCCACATGCATTTTTCGCCCAT
>OMZN01000130.1 GCA_900315555.1 uncultured Eubacteriales bacterium | reverse complement strand
GATTCCCCTTCAAGAAGACTATATTCATAGGCTGCCTGTGAGGCATCTGCCAAATGCCGTACCGATTGCTGCGGATCTTTCCCGGCCCATCGCATGCAGGCCTTCGTCCATCCCTTCTCCGTAATCAGCGCTGCGGTGCTCCTGCTTTTCCCGGCCATTGGCTTCAGCTCCTGGCAATCACAGGGCCGTCATGCGCAAAGGTAGGCATCAGTTCCAGCTTGAATTTGCTGGCCGCCCGCATGCGGTCGATCGCTTCCCTGTCCTCTTCACGATCGATCTCACCAGTGCGGATATAGCGATCCAGCGTGTCATAGGTGAAGCCCAGACGTTCCTCATCAGTTTTCGGCTGCAGGCCGTCCACCGGCACCTTGTCCACGAGCACATCCGGAAGTCCGAGCACTCTTCCCACGGCACGCACCTCCTGCACCGTCAGACGTCCCAGCGGCGAAAAGTCGCCCGCCCCGTCTCCATAGCGGGTCGCATAGCCGACCCAGTCTTCGGAGAGATTACAGGTGTTGGCCACCCTGCCGTTCCTCGATTGAGAGACTGCATAGACCGTCGCCATGCGCAGCCTGGCCGGCAGATTAATTCTGGTCTGATCACTGATTGTACCCATCTTGTCCTCTATTTCCTGGACGATCGCATCATAGGAAGATTTAATGTTGATGGTGACGTATTCTATCCCCAGGTGGGAGACTAACAGCTTGGACATATCGATATCGCTCTGCTCGCCATTGGGAAGCAGAACACCGAGAACCCGGTCTTTTCCCAGCGCCTCTGTACAAAGAGCAGCGACCACCGAACTGTCCTTGCCGCCGCTTATGGCAACCACCGCACGGCACCCCTGTCCGCTCGTCTCAAAAAAATCTCTGATCCATGCAACGATTTCGTCCTTTACCCGCGCCGGATCAAACGCACTGTCAAAATACTCCATAGGTTGGATTCCCTTTCTTGATTTTTCTCATACGATGACTTCATCTCTAGAAAATTATCTCCATGCCGGGCGTCTTTGTCAAGGATCCGGCTTTTTCATCCCCTGTCAGCGTGTTTCCTCATCATCTGACGGCCTCCTGTCCCCGCCTGCCGCAAAGGTATATACATCCACCGCGCAGGCGCCGGCTGCAAGAAGCACCCGGGCACAGGCATCCGCCGTGGCGCCGGTGGTATAGATATCGTCGACGAGGAGCACTGTCCTGCCGGCAAGCGTGCTCTTCTTTCCCTCTGCCACGGCAAACGCATAACGCATGTTTTCTATTCTTTCTACCGCGCCCAACTCCTTCATGGCCTGCGTCTTTCCGCTGCGAACCAGAATATCTGCCGCCAGCTGACTTCCCAGCCGCCGTGCGACAGGCGCTGCAAGAAGTTCTGCCTGATTGTAGCCGCGCTGTGCCATCCGCTGCCGGTGAAGCGGCACCGGGATCACCAGATCATAGACGAGCGCCTTGCCGATTCGCTGCGCCTCGTAGTCCAGCCGATCCGCCATAGCCTGCCCCAGCTTGCCGCCGATATAGGATCGATCCCGGTACTTCAGGTCCATCATCATCGCGCGTTCATACAAATTGTACTGTGCACAGGTATAGCCTTTCCGGAATGCATGTGTCCGCGAGGCACAGTCATGGCAGATTGTCCGCGGGCTGTCCTCTGCCAGGATCTTGCCGCACTTGGCGCAGGTCTTTCCCCTGGCCCAGGTCACCTTGCCGATGCAGTGATCACAAAGCGCATAAGCCCGGCTGCCATCGATCACGCTGCCGCAGCAAAGGCAGTAAATATCTGTCGGAAACAAAGCCTCCGTCAGGCGGAAAAGCCACCTCATAAGGCATTCCTCAGGCGCTGGGACAAGCCCGAATATCGTTCTCTGCTGCGGTTGTTTTCCACCATAACCTGCAGCTGCTTGTCCGATCCGACCAGGACAACGAGCTTCCTGCCGCGGGTCACCGCCGTGTAGAGCAGGTTCCTTGTGGCCAGCATCGGCGGAAACCAGGCCATCGGCATGATCACTGCCGGAAATTCACTGCCCTGTGACTTGTGCACGGTCACAGCATAAGCCGGCTCCAATTCATCGAAAGTGGTGCTGTCATAGCGAACATACTTTTCCTCATCAAAGACCACCGTCATGGTATCGTACTCATTATCGATGGTCTCAATGTAGCCCATATCGCCGTTGAACACCCCATGGCCTTCCCCGCTGCTTCCGGTTCTGCGCCATGCCAGTTCATAGTTGTTGCGAATCTGCATAACCTTGTCCCCTTCCCGAAACAAAGTCTCACCAAACCGTCTTTCCGCCTTTCCTTCTCCCGGCGGATTGAGCGCCTGCTGCAGCCGCTTGTTCAGCTCGCCCGTTCCCACGGCGCCCTTGCGCACCGGCGTCAGCACCTGAATGTCACGCAGCGCATCCAGTGCCGTATAGTGCCGGGGCAGCCTGTCGCGGCACAGCGAGATGATGGTCTCCACCATGGCAGCCTGCGTGTCCCTCCGCATCATGAAAAAATCCTTCTCCCGGTCATTGCAGCAGGGCATTTCGCCGCGATTGATCCTGTGGGCATTGATGACAATCAAACTCTCCTGCGCCTGGCGAAAGATGGTTTCCAGACGCACGGCATGAATTACCTCGCTGTCGAGGATATCCCTGAGCACATTGCCGGCGCCCACCGAGGGAAGCTGATCCGCATCCCCTACCAGGATCAGACGGCACCGGGGCGGAATGGCGCTGACCAGAGCGTTCATCAGCATGAGATCCACCATCGACGCCTCATCGATGATGACCGCATCGTAATCCAGCGGATCCTCCTCATTCTTCCCGAAGCTCATGTTCTCTTCTCCCTCGATGTAGTTATATTCAAGG
>OMZN01000131.1 GCA_900315555.1 uncultured Eubacteriales bacterium | reverse complement strand
GAAGTAGGATGATAAGGGAGGCTATCATGAAAGAGACAAGAGATTTTTTACAGTCTATCGGCATGCCGCGGGGCGATCGTTACGATTTGCCGGATTCGGAAAAGCGCTTTCCTGACGGTGCGCAGTATCGTTTCGAAGTACCCGGAATCCAGGGCCCTAAAGCTATGAAGGCGCTGCTTGAGACCATTGATGATTACGGATTCTACATTCACCGCGTCACCCAGACCAAGGGAATCATGATGCTGCTGGATGAGGAAATAGAAGACATGGTTCGTCTGGCAGAGAAGTATCAGGTGCAGCTTGTACTGGCCATCGGCCCCAGAGCGACGTATGACACCAGCGCTTCTGTCCATACGGAAGAGGGGAAGAGAATCGGTTACCGGCTGCGGGGACAGGAGCAGATTGTCCGCGCTATTGAAGAAGTGCGCAGAGCTTCAAGACTGGGATGCCGTCACTTCATCATGTACGACGAAGGCTGCCTTTGGGTGCTCAACGAAGCCAGAAAGGCCGGCTTTATTCCTAAAGAATGCAGATTCAAGCTTTCGGCACATGCCGGTCACGGCAATCCCTGCTCTGCCAAATTGATGCAGACCATCGGTGCCGATTCGCTGAATCCGGTGCGAGACATTCAGCTTCAGATGCTGTCTGCTATTCGTCAGGCCATTGATATTCCTCTTGATATTCACACGGAGAATCCGCAGTCTTCCGGCGGTTTCATCCGCCACTATGAAGTGCCTGAAATGATCCGCATTGCGGCACCCATCTATCTGAAAACCGGCGGTTCGGTTGCGAAGAATCATAGCTGGGACACCACGGCTTCCGATGCGGCGGCCAGAGCCAAGCAGGTGATGCTGGTCAAGCGTGTGGTGGATGCGTACTGCCCTGAAGCGCTCTATTCACCGAAAGGATCGATTGACTGATGAATACGCAGAAGAAGGAAAGCCAGCCGACAGCCGTTGTATTGGGCGGTACGATTCCTCATATAGAATTGCTCAACAAGCTCCGGAAGAAAGGCTACTATACGGTTTTGATCGATTACTATCAAGAGCCGCCGGCTAAGCCCTTTGCCGATGAGCACGTATGCGAAAGCACCCTGGATCAGGAAGCGGTCTGCCGGATTGCCAAAGAAAAACAGGCCGCTATCATCCTGGCGCCCTGTGTTGACCAGGCCAATGTGGTGGCATGCCGCGTATCAGAAAAGCTGGGACTGCCGGTGCCTTACGATTCGGAAACTGCCATGAACGTGACAGACAAAGGGCGTATGAAAAAAATCATGATTTCCTCCGGTGTGCCCACCTCTCCGTTTGCCGTCGTTTCTGACCCTGCCCAGGCTGATGCACTGGATATGCAGTATCCTGCCGTGGTCAAACCGGTAGATAACAATGGCTCCAAGGGCGTGCGCCGCGTGGATTCAGATGATGAACGCGCGGCTGCACTGCGGGATGCGCTTTCGCTGAGCCGGGCCGGCCGGGCAGTTATTGAGGGATTCAATGAGGGCTTTGAAATCCAGGTGGATTGTGTCGTCAAAGATCATGTAACGCACGTGATTATGACCCGGCGGCGCCTTAAGACAAAGCCGGTGAAAGGCAATGCCATTCAGTCGTTCGGATCGGTCATCCCCGCTGCGCTGAGTGAAACACTGAATGAAAAGATCGGGGAGATCGCATCTTCCATCGCCCAGGGCTTCAAACTCAATAATACACCCTTTTTCATGCAGGCTATTGTCAACGGCGAGGATATCAGCGTCTTGGAATTTGCACCGAGGATCGGCGGTACCTTAAGCTATTTCCTCATGAAGGAGATCACAGGCTTTGATGCCCTTGATGCGGCCGTTGCCGGCATCGAAGGCGAACCTTTTTCTGTCGCGTATCATGATGCGACGCATTACTATACCACTAATATTGTCTATGCCCGCCATGGCATCCTCGGGGAAATCACCGGATTGGAAGAAATGAAAGAAAAGGGAAAAATCCGTGCTTTCTTCTATATGAAGTCCAGGGGATCAACATTGGGAACAGCGATGGACAGCCGCAATCGTGTGGCCTGTTATGTCATCCGCGGAGAAAGCAGGGCAGAGCTCCTCGCCAGAGCCGCACAGGTGCAGGATCACATTGATGTGTTTGACGAGAAAGGCAGTTCCATCATGTGCCGGGAACTTGTGCTGACAGATTCGATGATTCCGGGAGGGATAGTATGAGACATAATCAGTACGACATCGATTTTTCATTTGTAAAAGAACCGATGCATTTCAACAAGTACACGGAGAAAGACCTCCTTGCTTACTGCCTGGGGGCAACCTTGTACATGCCGGCCATCAGACCGTTTTCCGAGAATGTATTAACGAAGAAGATCCCCGGCCTTACCTCCATGGTCATGTGCTTTGAGGATTCCATCGACGCTTCCATGGTAGGTGCTGCTGAGGAAAACGCCACAGCACAGATGACGATTCTGCTGCAGGCGCTGGAACAGGGGAAAATCACAGAGGATGACCTGCCGCTGATGTTTTTCAGAGCCAGGAATCTGGAGCAGTTCTACGAATTTACAAAGAAGATGGACAAGGCCTTTTACCGGCTGATCACAGGATTCGTCTTTCCTAAATTCTCGTCCCTGGACGGAGAAAAGTATCTGTCGCATTTGGAGAAGATCAACGAACAGTCGGGGCAGGTTCTCTACGGTATGCCGATCCTTGAGGGCCGCCAGATTGCCTTTAAGGAAACCAGGTTCCGCGAGCTGATGGAAGTCCGCAAGATCGTGATGAAATTCTATGACAGGATCCTGAATATCCGGGTGGGCGGCACTGACTTTTCTTCCTGTTTCGGAGTCCGTCGCGGTATAGACTACAGCATCTATGACATTATGACCGTGCGGGACTGCCTGCTGGATATCTTGAATGTTTTTAACAGAGACAATGAATTCGTTGTTTCCGGTCCGGTATGGGAATACTTTCTTGCCAGCCGGGAGATGAAGTTCGATCCCAATACAGAGATGAGCCTGCAGAGCTCACTTCTTAAGAGAAAGCGCCTGGTCAATGAAGCTATCGACGGGCTTCTGCGTGAAGTTATCCTGGACAGAGCCAATGGCTTCGTGGGAAAGACGGCCATTCATCCTACCCATATCAAGTTCATCAACGCCATGATGGCGGTGACGGAAGAGGAGTATAATGATGCCGTTCAGATTCTTCACCGTTCCGGCGGCGTGATCAAAAGCGGGGAAGGCAACAAAATGAACGAAATCGGGCCGCATCGCAGCTGGGCCCGCAAGATTGTCAATCGAGCGCAGGCTTACGGTGTGATCCGTGACGAGTCGCTTTTCCTGCAGCTTGTTTCCGTGGCAGGTGAACGAAAAAAAGAAACCCATTAAGACTGGCCGATCATGTTTCTTTTGTGAAGAAATCGCATGGGAAATACTTCCATTCCCCTTCGTTTGCTATAATGAAGACCGTTTAAAGAAAGTGCGTAAAACAAACGAGGGGTATTATCCATGTATCAACGCGTGGTGAAGAGAAAATTCTTTGCTTTCTTTCTGACGGCAGTCATCGTAATGGCCTGCCTCCCTGCTGTGCCGGCCGGCGCCGAGGAAGCTGCAGCGCCGCAGGACGGCTCGCAGACTGAAACACTGCCTGCAGCGCCGCTTCTTTCGATCAGCGCCCGCGCCACGACCAGTATTACGGTAAACTGGGACAAAGGGATCGCACCGGTGACATCCTATCAGCTTCAATATGCTTTGAATCGGGCTATGACAAAAGGACGCACGAGCAGAACGGTTTCTTCCCGGGATATTGTTTACTATAAGGCGAGTTCACTGCAGCCCGGTACAGCCTATTACTTCCGCGTGCGTGCGAAAAGCGCAGCCGGATACGGCAGCTGGTCGCCGGTGGCTTCCGCATCGACAAAGGATGCCACCCGCAAGCAGCTTGCTGCTTATATTCAAAAAGCATCGACCAGCACGGCGGTAAAGACTTTCCAGACTGACTACAAGCTTTCTTCCAGCGCAAGCGGGAAAGAGCTCATTGCCTATGTCAGCAGTCTGCGAAAAAGATACACCATCACCTTCGTCATGATCGATATCAAAACCGGACAGGGCCTCAGCTGCCGTCCCTCCAAAGTCATGTATTCGGCCAGCTGTCTTAAAGGTCCTTACGTTGCGGCTATCAACAAGTGGAGTCCGACGAAGGCAAAGAAATACAAAAGTCTTCAATACCAGACGATTGTCTATTCCAACAACACGACATACAAGAGCCTCCATAAGAAGTTCGGCACCTCGCCGATGAAAAAAATCCTTCAATACAGTTATGTTGCGCCCGGATCCTTTAACACCTCTGCACGCTATACCTACATTCGCTGCCGGGATCTTGGAAAACTCTGGCTCGGCAATTACTGGTACTTTTACAAGACAAAGAACGCCAATTCCAATACTGTGCTCAGCCTCTACACGCACGGTACCCAGTCCTTCATCTACCGGGGCATGAAAGGGCGCTTTACGGTGCATGCCAAACCGGGATGGTACCCGGGCGGCGGCTACAACGTCCAAAACGATGCGGGCATCGTCATGGCTAAAGTGAACGGCAAAAGCCGTCCCTATATGGTCTGCATTATGACCTCGGCCTGCGGCCAGCATGCCAAATTGCAGAATCTGGTGAAAAAGATCGATGCAGTTCATACAAGTATGGTACAATAGAAGACAAATTTTAAAAGACAGACTTTGCTGCGCGGCGGCTTTGCTGCAAGAACAGGGAGACAGAACATGAAGAAGATCAACGTTGGAATGCTGGGCATCGGCAACATTGGAACAGGCACGTATCGCGGTCTTGCAATGAATCATCAGAAGATCCTTGACACTACAGGCCTTGATATTGAGATCGTCAAGATTCTCAACCGCCATCCCGAAAAGGACAGGGGCATCAAGGTGCCTGACGGTGTTTACGTGCAGGATGCCGATGCCATTCTGGAAGATCCATCCATCGATATCGTAATCGAATTGATCGGCGGCATTGAGCCGGCCACAACGTATATGGCGAAAGCGCTTGCCAACGGCAAAGGCGTCGTAACGGCCAACAAGGCGGCTATCGCAGCCAATGGGCAGAGGCTGTCGGAACTGGCGCAGGAGCATCACTGCCTGCTTCGCTTCGAGGCGGCGGTGGGCGGCGGCATTCCCATTCTCACCTCGCTGACCACGGCACTTCTCGCTAATGCTTTCACGGAAGTGCACGGCATCCTTAACGGCACCACAAACTATATCCTGACGCAGATGAGTGAATATGGCAAAGACTACGAAGACGTGCTGCGCGATGCACAGGCCAAAGGTTTTGCCGAGGCGGATCCCACGGCTGACGTGGAAGGCATCGACGCTGCCAATAAGCTTTCCATTCTGATGTCGCTTGTCTTCGGCATCGGTGTAGCGCCTGGTGACATTCCCACACAGGGCATCACTTCTGTCGACAGCAACGATATTGCCTTTGCCAACGAATCCGGCTACAAAATCAAGCTTTTAGCCAGTGCCAGAGAAGAGGACGGCAAGGTGGCAGGCAATGTGGAGCCTGCGCTGGTACCCGATACCCATCCGCTTGCCAGCGTCAGCAATGAATTCAATGCGGTCTTTGTCACCGGCAACATTGTCGATGATCTGATGTTTTATGGACGCGGCGCCGGTCCGCTTCCCACCGGCAGTGCCGTGCTGGGTGATGTCATCGATATCGCTTCCAAGCTGCATAAGGAGGCTGCCTATGACACGGTATCCAAGCTGCGCTATGATGCGCCGGCCACCTTCGTCGGTGAAGGCGCCAGCAAGTACTATATCCGCATGATGGCAGTGGATGAGCCCGGTGTGCTGGGCAGGATCACCACGGTACTGGGGTCGTTTGGCATCAGCATCGAAACCGTCATCCAGCGCCCCGGCCATACCGACCGTCTTGATGCAGCTGCACCGCATGACAATGCGCCCATCGTGCCTTTGCTCTTTATCGTGCATAAAGTGGAGCGCTCGCTCCTTGATCAGGCGCTGGAAGAACTGCTGGCGCAGAAACTTGCAGGCAGCGTGGAAAATGTACTCCGTGTGGAAGAATGATCCACTGCCTGGATAGTATCCGTGCAGGATCTGTTGTAGAGAGCAATCCTCCAGAATAAGGCTTGACGTCAAAAATGGAAATATATTACAATCAAGGCAAGGTGAGAGAGGCGTACGCAGCGAACGCTTGTTCTCAAAATCATTGACAAGGCGTCGTGATTAAGATACCATAAATAAGAACAATTGTTCGCAACGACGGAGGACAACATGGCAGGAAGCAAAGGAAAGAAAAAGGAAAATATCAAAGAGATCATAGGAAATCAGGAAGATAAGGAGAAAGCGCTGGAGGCTGCTCTGATGCAGATTACAAAGCAGTATGGGCAGGGAGCCGTTATGAAACTGGGCAGTGACCAGAGGGCTATGAATGTCGAGGCCATTCCCACCGGCTCCATCAGCCTGGATGTTGCCACCGGTATCGGCGGCATTCCCAAAGGGCGCGTGACCGAAATCTTCGGTCCCGAATCCTCGGGGAAAACCACGCTGACGCTGCATATCATCGCCGAGGCACAGAGAAACGGCGGCAAGGCAGCTTTCATCGATGCCGAACACGCACTGGATCCTGAATATGCAAAGAATCTTGGCGTTGACATCGATGAACTTCTTGTATCGCAGCCTGATTCCGGTGAACAGGCTCTGGAGATCTGCGAGATGCTGGTTCGCAGCGGTGCATTGGATGTGATCGTTATCGACTCGGTAGCAGCTCTGGTTCCCAAGTCCGAGATCCAAGGCGAGATGGGTGATTCTCATGTAGGACTGCAGGCTCGTCTGATGTCGCAGGCTCTGCGAAAAATGACCGGCATTATCAATCAATCCAACTGTGCAGTGATCTTCATCAACCAGCTGCGGGAAAAGGTCGGTGTGCTCTTTGGCAGTCCCGAGGTGACCACAGGCGGCCGGGCGCTGAAGTTCTATTCTTCCATGCGTCTGGATGTCAGAAAGATCGAATCCATTAAACAGGGCGACCGCTTCATCGGCAACCATACCCGTGTCAAAGTCGTCAAGAATAAAGTGGCACCGCCGTTCAAGCAGGCAGAATTCGACATCATGTTTGGAAAGGGCATCTCCAAAGAAGGAGACATCCTAGACTGTGCTGTCGAGCAGAAGATTATCGATAAGGCCGGTTCCTGGTTCAGCTTTGAGGGTGAACGCATCGGACAGGGAAGAGAAAACGTCAAGAAATTCCTCGCCGAGCATCCCGATATGATGGAAACAGTGCAGAACAAGGTCTATGATGCTCTGCTCAAAGACAGAAAAAAAGATGACGATGACAAAACAGACGACGATGAGAAAGATGCAGCGCCGCAGGAATTCAAGGTGGATGCGGACGGCGTGATTATCGAAGAGTAAAATCGTTTGTTCGGAAGAAAACCATTTGACATGGTGTATCAGCCGACCTATAATAATTAGATGTAAGCCGCACGGAAAAGGT
>OMZN01000155.1 GCA_900315555.1 uncultured Eubacteriales bacterium | reverse complement strand
TTATCATGACAGTTTCATAGGTAAACATTGCCGAGATCAGGCATATGATGACAAGCAGTTTTGCGCTGACGGAATAGCTCGCCATAGAGGTGATGTTCAGAGTGTGGATGATCGACTGCATCAGCACGTTTCCGAGAAAAATACCACTGATGAGTCCAAGAGGGATTCCGGCTGCACAATAGATGACCGCCTGTGTCCTGACCATTTGCTGTATTTGTCTGGAGGTTGTACCGATCGTTTTCAGCAGACCGTAGCTGCGGATATTTGCCGAAATGTTGATATAGAAAATATTGTAGATAATAAGATACCCTGCCGCAAATATCACAAAAACCAGCACGATACCGCCAGCAAGCGTACCGCCGTCAACACTGCTTGTGGTGTACGCCCAGTTGATGCCGACGTCGGGAGTATTTTCGCTGCTGCCGTACAGCCTGTTTATCAGGGCATCTGTTTTGCCCTCAATATCAAAGCTGTTAGCGTAGTTGAAATCCACCTGCCAATAGCCGGCATAGTTCGGGGTTGCCAGCGTATTGAAATGCTTTGTTGGAGTAGGGGCATATTTGTCTGCAAAGGCTCTTGACACCCAAGCCATCTGTGACATAGCGACTTTTTCACCCTGCCAGTATCCGCACAAAATAAACTCATGCTCTGTTACAGTACCGTCCACATCAAGCGTAATCGGAACAGATGCTCCCAATTCATGAGAGATTTTCAATTCATCCAGCACAAGTGTACTGACTGCAATTTCATCATAGCTTTCAGGAAGTCTGCCTGTTGTGGGATTGCAGAATGACGCTTTTGCTGCATTTTCATCACCTGCACAATTGACCTCAACTGAGATATTTTTAATAGCATCATTGACTGCGTTGCCGACAATTATACGGTACACGACATCACGAGCTGCTCTGTCCCCACATACTTTTTCGTAATCCTCCGGCAGAACGCATTTCAGCCCTGCCATCCTGTCGCCGCCGACCTGCCGCATGGTTTCGCGCTGGATCCCATTGATCAGGGTTCCGCCGATCGAAGTCAAAGCTGTGAACAGAATACAGGTCAGCACAATCGAAAGTATCACCACAAAATTTATCTTATGATTGGCTTTTAGTTCACGGAACGCAAGTCGGTTAATGACTTTTTTGTTATTCACTTTAGTCATTATCGTCACCGCCTTTGATGATGTGACCGTCCTCGATACGGATAATGCGGTCTGCCATTTGTGCGATTGCTTCATTATGGGTAATCATGACAATTGTCTGACTGAATTTCTGCCCAGTCACTTTCAGCAGACTTAATACGTCCTGTGAAGTCCTGCTGTCAAGGTTTCCGGTCGGCTCGTCTGCAAGAACGATGGCGGGTTTGGCGGCTAAGGCTCTTGCAATGGCTACTCTCTGCTGCTGACCGCCCGAAAGCTGATTCGGCAGACGGTTCTGCATATCCTCCAGACCGAGGGAACGAATAACCTCGCCAACGAATGTTTCATCGACTGTATTGCCGTCAAGCTGTATCGGAAACACGATATTTTCATACACATTCAGTGTCGGCACAAGATTGAACGACTGGAACACAAAGCCGATTTTTCTTCTGCGGAAGATCGTCAGTGCTTCATCTTTCAGAGAAAAAATATCCTTGTTTTCCACATATACCTTGCCGGAAGTCGGTCTGTCAAGTCCTCCGAGCATATGCAAAAGTGTTGATTTTCCGCTGCCCGATGTGCCTACAATTGCAACAAATTCACCCTGTTCTACGCTCAGATTTGCATTGTCAAGTGCAATGACTTTGCTTTGCCCATCACCGTATATCTTTGTCAAGCTCTCCGTTTTCAGTACCGCCATGTTATCTCTCCTTAAAAATAAAATGCAGTGAATTTTCTCCACTGCATTAATGATAGCAGACAATTCTTTCAAGAACCTGTCGAAAATCTAACAGTTTTGAAAGATTTCACCTCGGCAGAAAGATTTTGAATACTGAACCGTTCCCCTCTGTCGATTCCGCAGTGATATAACCACCCTGCCCCTCGATGATCTGTCGGCTGAGATACAGACCGATACCCACGCCGTTCTGCTCCCTGACATTCTGCCCACGATAAAACCGCCCGAAAATGCGTGGTAGCTCGTCCTGCGAAATACCGATTCCCTTATCCGATACGGCGATACAGGCGAACATCTCAAATGCTTTCGCCGTGACCGTTATCGTGCTGTTTTCATGCGAATACTTCACAGCATTGTCAAGAATATTGAAGAGTGCCTCCTGCGTCCATTTGCTGTCAAATCTGGCGTTACAGCTTTCAGGAGTGTAAACTATCTGTATCTGCTTGCTGTCGGCTTTGGGATTGATTTGTTCTATTGCTGATCGAATCACACTGTCAATGTTGTTCTCTGTTGGTGAAAGCTGAAATGTCCCTGTTTCAAGGCGTGAAGTTTTGACGAGCGACTGTATCAGAAATTCCAGCTTTTTGGATTGCTGCTGTATTTCATTTACAAGCTGTCTGCTCTGTTCATCAAGGCTCTGCTCCTGCAAAAGCTGTGTGTAAAGCAGGATATTTGAGATAGGAGTTTTGGTCTGGTGCGAGATGTCGGACACCAGCTCTTTCAGCCGTTCACGCTCCTGTTCGGTCTTTTGGTATGACAGCTTGGAAGATGTGAGATACCGCAGCCACTTGGATTCCAGCTTGGAGAGCTGTGTTTCATCATAGTCCGATTCTTCAAATGTACCGTTGATACCGTCCTCTAACATTTTGTCGAGCCGTTCCAACAGCTTTTTATCTGCGAACATCATTTCACCCTCCACGCATAGCCGATGCCGTAAACTGTTTGAATATGGTCGGCAGCATTCAGCTTTTTCCGAAGTCTGCCCACTGTGACAGACAGGGCATTTTCGTCCACATAATCTGCACCGTCCGTCCATATCCTGTCAACGAGATATTCTCTTGTAAGTGTCTGACCTTTGTTCTGTATCAGGAGCCGGAGCAGTTTTTGCTCGGTCTTGCTGAGTTCGACGGGCGTACCGTTTTCGGAAAATTCCATTTTGTCAAAATCGAAAGAATAAGTATTATCGGCATAGCTGTTTTTTTCAGAAATAAACTTTTTCCGCAGTACCTTGTCGATTCTCGCCCGAAGCACCATAAGGCTGAACGGCTTTGTGATATAATCGTCCGCTCCAAGCTCCAAGCCTGTCACTTCATCTGTTTCAAGGTCATTTGCTGTCAGAATGATAACAGGCGTGTCCGAGGTCTGACGGAGCTTTTTCAGGAAGTCGAAACCGCTGCCGTCGGG
>OMZN01000132.1 GCA_900315555.1 uncultured Eubacteriales bacterium | reverse complement strand
GAGGGAATGTCAGGGCTATGTGGAACCTGTGAAATATGGCAAAGAAAAAGGATTCTATGACGAATCGGGGAAGATGCCACTTGGTGTGATGTTCCACGGCTTCAATTATCCGGACGAATCTGGCAAGGATACGCTGGAGGTAAGACTTTGGCAGGCTGTGATGGAAAATGGAATCCTGCGATTCCCACGTCCTGAGGCGTGCAAACTGGTCCGGATCATTCGCAAAGGAGTTGCTCCAAAAGAATTTGGAATCCAGGACATTACCTCTGTAGAGAAAGAGTCAAACGGCATCGAATCTGAAATATCGGGAGGTGGGGCATATGAGTTGGATTCAACAGCTCATAGAGACGTATGACGACAATCAAGCGCTGGCAGGAAAGCCCGGACCGAACGGCGCCAGCGATGAGCTCCCTCCTGTCGGTCATATGATTGTAAATGCTCAAATTGAACTCACTGTTGATGCAGAAGGGAATTTCGTTCAAGCACGAGCCATTCCCAAAGAGGATGAACCAACGCTGATTCCCTGTACACCGGACTCAGCGTCGCGCACAGCGGGACTAGTCCCACATCCACTGCATGATAATCTGCCCTATGTGGCTCGCGATTACAGTGATTACGCAACAATCAAAAAAGAAAATCCGTATGATCTTTATACGGAGCAATTAAAAGCATGGGTAGATTCACCGTACAGTCTGCCAGCAATCAGAGCAGTCTATCATTATGTCACGCATCATGCGATGATTCATGATCTATTGCAGGAAAAAATCCTGTACGAAGAATCTCCCGGGAAAATCATGGAAAAATGGGATAGAAAAAAAGTATCAGCAGAAAAGCCGCTGCTCTATCAGGTTGCTGTGGGCTCCGTCCTGAAATCGAGGGTACGGTTCCGCGTCATCGGTGTGGAAGGAAAACCGGAATTATGGAACAATCCTGAAGTGCAAAGGGCTTGGCAGGATTACTTTGTGCACAATCGTGAGAAGAAGCAGGCGCTCTGTTACGCCACCGGACAGATGACGATTCCGACGGCAAAGCACAATAAGGGAATCCGTTTCCCCGGGGATGACGCAAAATTGATTTCTTCGAACGACAAGAAAGGGTTTACGTTCCGAGGCAGATTTGATAAGCCAGCAGAATGCCTGTCTATCGGCTATGTGGCCTCGCAGAAGGCAATGAATGCCTTGCAGTGGTTAATCCGTCGGCAGGGTTACCGTGTCGGTAAAAGTCGTGTGTTTCTCGCTTGGGGGAGGATGGGCGTTGCCATTCCATACCTGACGAAGAGTACGAGACAGCTCTTGCTGCCTACACGCCGAGCGGCGCATGCGGGAAAACAGCCGAACACGATGGCAACATGGGCTCAGGCTTTGACGAACGCGATGAATGGATATCGCCACGAATTCAAGCGGCAGTCGACTAGTCAGGTGAATGTGATCATCTTAGATGCAGCCACATCTGGGCGGATGTCTATTTGCTATTATGATGAATTGGCCGGGCAGGACTTCATCGGGCGAGTGGAGAAATGGCACCTGCACGGGATGTGGCAACAGCATGATTACGACGACAACGAAAAGAAAAGCATTCCGTTCTTTGGTGTGCCAGCGTCGAAAAAATTGTTGCAAGCTTGTTATGGGGCGAATCTCTCTGATACGAGACTTCGGTTTGAGACAGAACGGTTGTTTACTGCCGTTGAACAGGGCAGAGATCTTCCAGCTGAATTTTTGACGTTAGGATTCTGCACGGTAGTAAAACAAGCTGCTGTTCAAAGCGATCGATTCAGTTGGAGAAACCATCTTCTAGAACCGGTATGCTCGGTCGTCCGGTATCACTTTTACCATCAAAAGGAGGAGTATTCTGTGGCTTTGGATGAAAACAATACGAACCGCTCGTATTTGTTCGGGCGGCTGCTGGCCTTGGCGGACAAACTGGAATTTGCTACATATCGGCCAGAAGAACGAAAGAAACGCCAGACGAATGCGATGCGGTACATGGAGATTTTTGCCGACCGCCCTGCGACAACTTGGCGGACCGTACAAAAGAAATTACTGCCGTACGAACACCGCAGAGAGGCTTATGGGGGTAAAGAGAGAAAACTTATCCATAAAGTAGGCAGCATGTTTGACGAGTCAGATTTTCTTTCTGATGCGCCGTTGGATGGAAGATTCCTGTTAGGATTTTATGCGCAGGAATATGCCATCGATCAGGAAATTGAACAACGCAAGAGAGAAAAAGCGCTGAGAGAAGCAGATGAAGATTACACAGATAATGCAGATGGAGAGGAGAATGCATGATGGCGGCACTCGAGCATAAAATTGATTTTATTGGGTTTATTTTGGTCACGCGGGCAAATCCGAATGGCGATCCGTTGAACGGCAATCAGCCGCGTACCGATTATGACGGATATGGTGAGATTTCTGATGTCTGCCTGAAACGGAAAATCCGGAATCGTCTGCAGGATATGGGAGAAGCAATCCTCGTACAGTCTAACGACCGCAGTGATGACGGGTTTACCAGCATCCGCGAACGTGTAGAGGCCAACCCGTCGTTAGAAAAAATCTTGAAAATGAAAGGAAAGGAAAAGGGCTACAGACAGAAGTTTGCTGACGAAGCATCCAAGTCATGGATAGACGTGCGATCCTTTGGCCAAGTGTTTGCCTTGAAACAAGCGACCGGCGTCGATTCTGTGTCGATAGGCGTGCGCGGTCCGGTGTCCGTGCATCCGGCGTTTTCCATGGATCCTGTGACCATTACGGATCAGCAGATCACCAAGAGCACGAATGGGGAACCTGGCGTTAAAAAGGGGTCGGATACGATGGGCATGAAACACCGCGTAGATTTTGGCCTTTATAAATTCCAGGGAAGCATCAATGTACAGCTGGCGGAAAAAACGGGATTTAGCGAAGAAGATGCCGAGAAAATCAAACAGGCCCTTGTGACGCTTTTTGAAAATGATGCATCTTCAGCACGTCCGGAAGGAAGCCTTTCCGTCGAACGACTTTATTGGATCAAACATCCGGGGAAAACAGGGATTGCCAGTGCGAAAATCCATCGCAGTGTCACTGCCATGAAGAGGGACAGCGTGGATCGTCCAAGGGCATATACGGATTATACGATTGATGATTCGGCGCTTAAAGCACTTCCCAACTTGAACATCGAGATTTACGAGGAAGGCGAACGGCGATGACGTAAATCCTGAGAGAAGGTATGGAAATGTGTACATGTGATGAATTTCATGAATACAAAGAGGAAGACTATCTCCAGATTGCAGAAATTCAGCATTACCAGTTTTGTCCCAGACAGTGGGGACTGATTTATTTGGAGCATCAATGGGCAGAAAATGTCCTTACGGTGGAAGGGACGATTTTGCATCAGAAAGCACATGACTCTCAGATAAAAGAAAAGAGGGGAAAACGCATTGTCGTTCGGTCGATGCGCGTTT
>OMZN01000133.1 GCA_900315555.1 uncultured Eubacteriales bacterium | reverse complement strand
TCGGCATCGTTGCGCCGATCTATGGGCACGAGATGCCGCAGATGGTAAAAGCGTTTATTCAGCATGCAAAGCTGGATACCGATTATCTGTATCTCGTGTTGACATATGGTGCGCGGCATGCAAATGCAGTGGAGCTGGCGCAGAATGTTTTTCGCAGAGTATCGAAGCAGCCGGATTACATCCGCACGGTTCTGATGGTCGATAACTTCGTGCCGGCCTTTGATATGAAAGAACAGGTGAAGGCTGAGAAGCATGTGGAAGAACAGATCGAAGCGATTCGCCGGGATATTGATGCAAAAAAGCATTCCATTGAATTGGTGACGGAGAAAGACCGCGCCGCACACGCAGAATACCTGGAGAACGTGCATTATAGGCCGGAAACTATCTGGGCGGACTTTACTTTTACGGATCGCTGCATTGGCTGCGGTATCTGCACCAGAGTGTGTCCGGCCGGCTGCATTCATCTGGAGACAATGCGTGCGGTCCGCACCGGAGAGAACTGCCAGGCCTGTATGGCATGTGTTCACGTTTGTCCAAAAGCCGCAATCCGTGTCAATCCGGTATGCGGATATCATGAACCGAATCCGGAGGCAAGGTATCGGAATGAACATGTGACATTGTCAGAGCTGGTCGCAGCAAACGAACGCAAAAATCTGAGAGAAGGGAAGGGTGCACTGGATGAAAGTCCTGCTGGTCAACAATGCGGGGCATGATCATCAATGTGACATCAATCGGCGCAGTGCGGTGCATTCGGCAACGGTTCCTATTCTGCCGCGAAAGGCGCAATGGAACTGGCGACGGAAGCGCTCCGGAAGGAAGTTGAGCCGTGAAAGTGATGCCGTGAACGCCGCCGAAACGGTGCATCAGGGAACAGGACGACAAGATAGAGGCGGCGTGACAACATGGAATGTGCCCGCGTATCAGCCTCGCTATTTCGCGTATTTTATGCCGATGACGGGTGCCAGCTGGCTGAGCCGGCCGGCACACAGGTGGATCACTTTTCTTTTTTTACTCTGTGCGATATACTGAATTCGCCGCGCGGCAAACATGAATCGATCCGGATCGCCTGAGGAGGAACAGCCATGTTATCATATGAGGAGATGCAGTATTTAACGGCTTTTGCGAAATACGGCACGCTGACGGAAGTGGCGGAGAAGTACTGTATTTCTCAGCCGACCATCACGCGTGCGATGAAGAAGGCGGAAGAGGTTTTCGGCGTGTCGCTTTTTGAGCGGACGAAGAACAGCATTCATTTGAATGACAATGGGGTGCAGGCGGCTCGGGAGACGGCGGTTCTGCTGAAGCAGACGGATGAGATGATACTGCGTGTTCGTGCGTACGACCGGGCAAATCGGACGATCGCGATTGGGACGGCGGCAGCGGTGCAGCTGCCGGAACTGGTCGGCCGGCTGTCGCGGACTTTTCCGGATAAAGCAATTTCCACCGAGCTGAAGCTGCCGAAGGAGCTGATGAAAGGGCTGGCGGAACACGTCTATCAGATGATTATTCTTCCGTTTGATCCCGCCGATCCGAAGAACAAAAGCGCTTGGCATATTGAGGAACAGATGGGACGAACTGCGTGTGTATCCCGGCGGATCGGCGAGGAGCATCTATTGTTTCTGCTGCCGGAGAGTCATCCGCTGGCGGATCGCGCGTCACTGACGCTCCGCGATCTGAACGGAGAGAATTTGCTGCTGTTCTCGGAGATCGGGTTCTGGGGAAAAATCGTGCGGCAAAAAATGCCGGATTCCCGTTTTCTGGTGCAGAGCGAACGGTATTCGTTCACAGAACTGATTGCGAATTCCGTGCTGCCGTGCTTTGCAACGGATCTGACCACGCAGGAATACAATCCGTCGGATGTGGGGCGGGTTGCAGTGCCGATTGTGGATGAAGAGGTTAATGTGACTTATTATCTGGTCTGCCGCAGGGAAGAACAGCGGATTTACCGACTGCTGTTTCAGTAAATATAGGCTCGTTGACCGCTTTCAGGGCCGATCGCTTTCGGATGCAGATCAGAGGGCTTATATTCCCAAATCAATCTTTCTGTATTACTGACGATATCCCACTGTAAAAAAGCTTCCTGGAGAGAGTAATCAGATCCTCCAGCGGAAGGCTTTTGCTGTCCTGTATCCAGCGCCGGTATATGTTGATGGAATTGATACAAAGAAACGTGTCGATGATATTCTGCTCTTCTTGTGTGAAGTCGGCGTATGGATTATATCTGCTGCGGTTTGAAGAATAAAAAGGACTGGTACGCCGCCTAATTTTTTCTCACGATGCAGACAAGAATCAGAACGGCGCCCACGATGCCTTTGATGGTAAGTGTTTCGCGCAGGAAGAGAGCACCGAGTAAGGCGGCGGTAACGGGGCTCAGTGCGCAGATGACGCCGGCCCGTTCTGCCGTGGTTCCGCTCTGCGCAAAAGGCTGCAGGGTAAAGCCGAAGCCGCTGCAGACAATGGCGAGATAAAGCATGTAGGCCCATGCCGTCCCGCCGGATGGCAGTGCGGGCTGTTCTAAGATACATGCTGCGATCAGTGACAAGGCCGCCATGGTGGCAACCTGAAAAATTCCGATGCGGATCGGATCGCTGGCCGCACCGATCCGGGAGGTCAGAATAATTGTCAGAGCATAAGTAACAGCCGACAATATGCCGAAGAGGTCACCGATATTAAAAGCAAATCCGCTTGGCCGGAAGTTCAGAAGGAAGATGCCCAGGCCGCACAGCAGCATCGTCTGCAAAGTATGCCGATCCGGCATTTTTCGGCGAAAGACGGCCAGCAGCAGCGGCACCAGGACGACTGCAGTGTTTTCTTCGAAAGATACCGCTACAGACGTGGTGTGCTTGAGACCGGCGAGCTCAAAGCACATGACGATAAAGAATGCTCCGCCGAGTGCGATGCCGCAGAGCAGGTCCTTCCGGCTCGTCTTTCGAAGCTTGGGGAAACAGAGTATGACGAGCAGAAGGAAGGCGATCGCGGATCGAATGCCGAGCAGTGTGAACTGTCCCATCGACTGCAGCAGCAGCTTCGAAACCATGTAGGCCGTGGCTCTTGCTATGACGAGCAGTGACAACAGGATTTCTGCCGTTCTTTTTGAAAGTTTGCCGGTTTCGGTCATATGTGCCCTTCTCTGTGCCCGGCGGCACTGACTGCCCCGGGGATGTTTCAGATTTGTTTCGGATTTCTGTTTACAACCGTATTGTAAGCTTCCATAATGATGTAGTAAAACGACATTATATCAACCTGTCTTTTCCATATGGTCAAAGATGACGGCGGCACCATGGAGGGTGTATGGAGAGAAGCCGGCTGAAGGACGGCTGCACAGTGTGACCAGGGGTGAAGATATAAAAGGAGTGCGGCATGGATGAAAAATATTGCGCGCTGCTGGCGGCGATCGAAAAGGGAAGTCTGTCGGGGGCGGCAGAAGATCTCGGCTATACACCATCCGGTGTCAGCAAGATGATAGCCTCGCTGGAGTCCGTATACGGGCTGACCCTGCTCCGCCGCGGGAAGAACGGTGTACAGCCGACGGCAGAATGCGGGCAGATGCTTCCTGCTATCCGAAGCATGATCTATTATGCGGAGCGCTGTGAACAGATCGCCGCGGAGATACGGGGAATGCATACGGGATGCGTGACGATCGGAACTTCCTATAATGCATATAACCAATGGATTTCGGAGATTGTCGCCTCGTTCAGCCGGAGATATCCGGGAATCGAGATCCGAATGCTGCATCGAAACAGTACTGAGCTCAGCGAAGCAATTTTGGATCACCGGGCCGATATGGGCATCGTCAGTCATCGCAGTTACAACGGGCTGGACTGGATTCCGATTCGGGAGGATCCGATGGTGGCCTGGGTGCCGGCGGGAAGCCCTTTTGTCGACAAGGGGTATGTACCGGCGGAAGCTTTTTCGGAGGTGCCGTACATACAGCCATATCCGGGGGAAGACACTGATGGTGCCCGTTATCTTCGCTGTCACGGGATCAAAGCCAATGTGAAGTATACCGTGGAAGATATCTATGGGGCCCGCTGTCTGGTCGGCGCGGGACTTGGCATTACGCTGATGAACCGGCTGACAGGAGAAGATCCGGGCCGCGGGGTAACCGTGCTTCCGATTCGGCCGGAGGAGATCGTGGCGATTGGTGTGATCATGCCCAAGGATGAAGAACTGTCTCCGGCAGCACGCGAACTGGTCAGGTATGTCCGGGAGAAGGTGGCCGGGGGCATGCCGCAGGATGCAGCGGACGGTGTCTGGGATGCAGATCAGCAGGAAAACAGAGAATGAGCACGCACAAGCAAAGAGTTGTGTGATGTGCTCTGCGTGAGCAAAGGCGGGATGATTTTTTGGTTTTTTTGAAACAATTGTTTCCAGTTGTTTATGAAACAATATCTTTTCCTGCAGCATGCTACTATAATTGAAAATGTTTAGGAGATTCGAGGTGGATCTATGGGAACACTGACGCATTTTGATGAAAACGGCAAAGCTGTCATGGTGGATGTGACAGACAAGAAAGAGACGCAGAGAACGGCTACAGCGGCTGGCAGGATTACGGTCAATCAGGAAGTCTACGATGCCATCGAGGCCGGCACGATAAAAAAGGGGGATGTCCTAGGGGTCGCTGCCACAGCGGGGATCATGGGAGCAAAGAAAACCGCGGAGCTGATCCCAATGTGCCATATCCTCCCTCTTTCCGGCTGCAGGATCAAATTCGATAAAGTACCGGAGGAAAGAGCAATTTATGCTTACTGCACAGTAAAGTGCACGGGCAGAACCGGGGTGGAAATGGAAGCCCTTACAGGGGCGGCGACGGCGCTTTTGACGATTTATGATATGTGCAAGGCACTCGACAAGACGATGAAGATCGGAGAAATCTCTTTGCTGAGAAAAGAAGGAGGAAAAAGCGGCCGGATCGAAAATGAACCTGTTCACAACCCCCCGTTCGAAATATAAGCGAACTGCAGGAATGGTGTTTTTTGATGAAAGACAAATTTGAACGAAATATAAACTACATGCGGCTTTCTATCACCGATCGCTGCAACCTGCGCTGCAGATACTGCATGCCGGAAGGAATAAAAAAGGTTCCCATGCGGGCTATCATGACCTATGAAGAGATGACCCGCCTGTGCCGGGCCGCCTCCGAAATCGGTATTACACGGATCAAGATCACAGGTGGAGAACCACTGGTGCGCCTGGGATGTCCGGACCTGGTACGGGAGATAAAGAAGATTCCCGGAATCGAGCAGGTGACCATGACCACCAACGGCATACTGATGGGGGAAATGGCCGATGCGCTTAGAGCGGCCGGGCTGGATGCCGTGAATATCAGTCTGGATACGCTGGATCCTGAAAAGTTCAAGCATATTACAGGTTTTGATATGCTTTCTGAGGTTCTGGAAGGCGTACGAGCTTCTCTGGATACGGGCATGCGTGTAAAGATCAATACCGTGCTGGCAAAAGGCATCAATGATGAAGAAGTACTGGATCTGGTTTCATTGACCGAAAAATATCCGCTGGATGTCAGATTTATCGAGATGATGCCCATAGGTGAAGGTGGATCATTTACTCCTGTTTTCAATGACGAGGTTCTTCATACGATCCGACAAGCCTATCCCGCCATGGCCGAAGATCATTCTGTTCACGGAAATGGACCGGCTTCGTATTTCAGCATGCCGGGTCACGAGGGAACGGTCGGATTCATCAGTGCGATGCACGGCAGATTCTGCAGCAGGTGCAACAGGATACGCGTTACCTCGCAGGGGAAAATAAAGCCCTGCCTCTGCTACAGTGACACGATCAACATCAAGCCGCTGTTTATAGAAGCGGATCCGATGCAGGAAAAAGAGGTCCTTAAGGAGGCGCTGGCAAGGGCGGTGAGCATGAAGCCGCAGACGCACTGTTTTGACAATGTCAGTGCGATGACAGAGCAGCACAAAATGGTATCGATAGGAGGTTAGTCTGGTGGGGATCATTAAGGCGATTTGCATAAGCGAAAAGAAAGGCACGATCAAGGTGCCGGTGCAGGAAGCTGATCTGAAACCGGATTACGGCATAGAGAAAGACGCACATGCCGGAAACTGGCACCGGCAGATAAGCCTTCTTTCAGATGAGAAGATACAGACATTCCGGGAGAAGGTGCCCGAGATACAATATGGCGCATTCGGCGAGAACCTGGTGACAGCAGGCTACGACCTGCGGAATATCCCTGTCGGCACCAAATTCCGGATAGGCGAAGAGGTCCTGATACAGATGACCCAGATCGGCAAGGACTGCCATACAAAGTGCGCCATTTCCCGCCGGACGGGAACGTGTATCATGCCAAGGGAAGGCGTGTTTGCTAAAGTCCTGCAGGGAGGAAGGATCCATGTCGGAGACAGCATGCAGAGGCTGCCATTTGATCCGGATACCCCGTTTACAGCGGCCGTCGTAACCTTGAGCGATAAGGGCTATGCAGGCGAAAGAGAAGACAGGAGCGGACCTTTGCTGGCTGACATGGCTAGACAGCAGGGCTATGAAGTCGTTGAACAGCTTCTGCTTCCGGACGGAATAGAAAAACTATCTGCAGAGCTCATACGGCTTGTCGATCAGCGGCAGGTGAACCTGATCCTGACAACGGGCGGAACGGGTTTTTCGGTGAGAGACTGCACACCAGAGGCTACAGAACGGGTATGTCAGAGGATGGCCCCGGGAATTCCGGAGGCCATGCGATACGCTTCCCTTAAAATAACGCCGAAGGCCATGCTGTCCAGAGAAACGGCAGGTATCAGGAACAAATCGCTGATCATCAATCTGCCCGGCAGCCCCAAAGCGGTGAAGGAAAATCTGGAGGCTGTTCTGCCTGCCCTGGATCATGGTCTTGGTATCCTCCGCGGTACAGATGGAGAATGTGGAAAGTGAGGTTTGTGCATGAAATTGATGGATACGAGGAAGGCTGCAGGGCAGGTGCTATGTCAGGATATTACGCAGATTATCAAAGGCGGATACAAAGGACCTGTTTTCAGAAAAGGGCATGTCATCACGGAAGAAGATATACCGGTTCTCCTCAGTGTGGGCAAGGATCATATTTACATATGGGAACATGATGACACCATGCTTCATGAAAACGACGGAGCGAGAATTCTCTGCGATCTCTGCAGCGGCAGCAATATAGCGCATGCAGATGACATTAAAGAAGGCAAGATTGAGTTCACTGCCGGATGTGACGGCTTGCTGAAAGTGGATACCGAAAGGCTTAACAAGATAAACTCTCTGGGCGAGATGATGATCGCCACGATCCATGGCAATTTCCCTGTAAAAAAAGGAGATAAGCTGGGCGGTACCAGAGTGATACCGCTGGTAATCAGCAAAGAAAAGATGGAAAAAGCGGCAGCCACTGTAGAAGGCGCGCATATTCTGAACATCCTGCCTTATCAGCAGCGCAAAGCGGGGATCGTCACCACAGGGAACGAGGTCTACTACGGGCGCATAGAGGACACTTTCACAGAGGTGGTCATATCCAAGCTCCGCGCCTTTGGTGTCGAGATCGTTGGCCATGAGATCAGCAGTGATGATCCTGAAATGGAAATACAATGCATCAGAAAGCTCATTGATGAAGGTGCGGATATGATCTGCTGCACCGGTGGCATGTCGGTGGATCCTGATGACAAGACCCCTTACGCCATCAAGACGGTGTGCGGAAAGCCCGGTATCTATGGCGCTCCGGTACTGCCGGGGGCGATGTTCATGCTTGACTACTATGGGGAAGAGGATATTCCGGTGATGGGCCTCCCCGGCTGCGTCATGCATGCAAGAAGAACGATCTTTGACCTGGTGCTTCCCAGGATCATGGCAGGGGAGCATCTTGCGAAAGAAGATATCGACACTTTGGGAGAAGGCGGCTTCTGCCTGAACTGCAGGGTCTGCACTTTCCCCAACTGCGGCTTTGGGAAATGAGCACCTTCATTGGCTGCTTTCCCGTGCTGAACCGCGGCGGCCGCATGAAGAAAGAGGAGAATTGAAAATGAAAAAACAACGCATTTTCTCAATTATTATGATCGTCTGCATCATTGTTGTTGCAGTGGTATGTATTTTTGATGTCACTTCAAAAAGCAGGAATAAAGACAACAGGGATAAAAGTACACCGGAAGCGGAGGTCACGGTATTTGCTGCTGCCAGTATGAACTCATCGCTTAAGGATATCATTAAAGAATATAACAAGGACAATCCCAAGGTCACCATCAATGTCAGTGCAGACAGTTCTGGTGCGCTGATGCAGCAGATCGAAGAGGGAGCGCCCTGCGACATCTTTTTCTCTGCAGCACAGAGCAATATGGATGAACTTCAGAGCAAGGGCCTCATTGATAAGAAATCAAGGCATAACGTCGTAAACAATCAGCTGTGTGTTATCACCCGGAAGGGGACAAAGACAAAGGTAAAGAACATCGAATCCCTTGACAAAGCCGAGAGCCTGGCGATTGCGGCGGCCAGCGTGCCGGTGGGGAAATATACCCGACAGGCACTGATCAACGTGGGCGTATTCGATAAGGGCACAGACCCGACTGCAATTACAACGCAGCAGCTTTCTGATGCGCTGGGCGGCGTGACCATCAGCGAGCAGAGCAACGTGAGCAAGGTTCTGGCAGCCGTAACAGAAGGATCTGCCCAGTTCGGCACAACTTATTATTCGTGTACCTATGGGTATGACAACGTGACCATCCTGCAGAAGGTGCCGTACTCGACCTCCGGAGACATTATTTACCCGGTGGCATGTGTTAAGAATAAGCAGGCTTCTAAGGCAGAGAAGACGGCCGCAAAGGATTTCGCTGAATTCCTGAGATCAAAGACGGCCAAGAAGATCTACAAGGAACATCTTTTTGATACCAGCGTTAAAGATAAATAGCAGCTGGCCCGGCTAATTAAGGTGACGGACGTGACATTACATTATGTTCTTCAGAATTTAGACTGGCGGCCCATGATCATTTCGCTGAAAACAGGGGTCGTGGCAACAATTATTTCATTTTTTCTTGGCTTGCTGGCAGCAAGGAAAGTGATGAATATGAGCAGAGGAGTAAGGAGTGCCGTGGACGGCCTCCTTACTCTTCCTATGGTTCTGCCGCCTACCGTGGCGGGGTTTATTCTTTTGCTGGTATTCAGCCTGCGCCGTCCATTTGGAAATTTTTTGTATACTGATCTGCATATCCAGGTCGTGCAGACCTGGCTGGGCTGCATTGTGGCAGCGACTGTGATCGCATTTCCGCTGATGTACAGAAGCGCCAGGGGGGCGTTTGAACAGGTAGATCCTAATCTTGTGTATGCTGCAAGGACGCTTGGCATGTCAGAACGCAGGATCTTCTGGAAAGTGCTCGTGCCGACGGCAGGCCCGGGAATCCTTTCAGGCACCGTCCTTACTTTTGCCAGGGCCATGGGCGAGTACGGGGCCACCTCCATGCTTGCAGGAAATATTCCGGGCAGAACGGCAACCATCTCGCAGCGGATTGCCATGGTAATACAGGATAATGATTATCTCACGGCGGGCGTGTGGGTGGTGATTCTGCTCTTTGTGGCATTCATTATCGTCTTTGCGATGAATATGGCCGCCGGCGGGAACAGAAAAAGAGATAGAAAGTGGTGAACGTATGGGGATTGCTGTTGACATCGTCAAAACGCTTGGGACATTCACGCTGAAGACGGATTTTTCAAGCAGAGGGAGAAGGCTTGGCATACTGGGTGCTTCCGGCTGCGGCAAGAGTATGACACTGAAATGCATCGCCGGCATAGAAAAGCCTGACCGTGGAAAAATCGTGCAGGATGACCGCGTGCTGTTTGATTCCCGCAGGCGTATCAATATCAAACCGCAGAAGCGAAAGGTGGGATACATGTTTCAGAATTATGCTCTTTTTCCCACGATGACGGTGGCGCAGAATGTCGCGTCCGGACTTGGAGGACCGCATGCGGAAACGACCGGAAGAGTGGAGGAAATGCTTTCGAAATTTAAGCTTGCGGGACTTTCCGAGAGGTATCCTGATGAGCTCTCGGGGGGACAGCAGCAGCGGACGGCTATGGCCAGAATCATGGCCTATGAACCGGATATGATCCTGCTGGATGAGCCGTTCTCAGCACTTGATGTGTTCCTGAAAGATCAGATGGAGCGGGAGCTGGAGGAAATGCTTGATGATTATGCAGGAATGATGATCATGGTATCGCACAGCAGGGATGAGATCTTCAGATTCTGTGATGATGTCCTCGTGCTGAAAGACGGGGCGGTTTCAATACACAAGGCGGCCGCTGATTTATTCGACGACCCTGTCACAAAAGAAGCAAGCATCCTCACGGGATGCAAGAATTATTCCGCTATACAGGTTCTCGATGAACACACTTTCCGGTGTACAGACTGGGGCGGGGCCGCCATGCATGTCAGCCGCCGTATTCCGCCTTATGCGGACTGTATCGGCTACAGAGCGCACCATTTCGAGCCGGTATGGGGCGAACGTGAAGAAAACTGCATCAAGGTCGCCCTTTCGAGGGTATCCGTACTGCCCTTTGAAAAAGAATATTACTTCCTTCCCCGGAGCATGCAGCCGGCGTGCGGGGATGACGAAGTCTCCTGCGACGGTGCCTGTACGACAATTTCGTGGTTCGTTCAGCAAAAGGAAGCCGGGCAATTAAATGAGAAGGGCATACCGGACTATCTGAAATTAAGAGAAGATAAAATTCTTTTTTTGAAATCTTAGCCGCTCGCAGCCGCCCGGAAAATGGATGCCGGGCGGCTGCTCAGACAGGATCCCCGGCACTCTGTGCCGCAGGCTCTTTGCAGGAAGCGGGGAAATAGGGACAGTCAGTGTGCAGACATGCCTGATT
>OMZN01000135.1 GCA_900315555.1 uncultured Eubacteriales bacterium | reverse complement strand
GTAAAGGCGGCAAGGGGGTCGTTTGGATTACGATGCTCCTTGCCGCCTTTTTTACGGATGCTGATTCCGCGGCGAGTTTCCGGAGGTATTTTGCAAATGAATCACGGGAGCGGATCCTTCTGGAGAAAATAAAAACTGTTATTGTCAGAATGAAATCTGAAAAAGCGCTCTGGAATTTAAGGAGAAAGGGAGGAAGGAATGATATGAGCAATGAACAGTCGTCTGTATTTGTGAGAAAATCAACGGGGCTGGTTCGAGAGGCGTCTTTCTGGGACGCTGCGATTTTCACCGCCTGCTTCTCGGCTCCGGTCGGAACAACCATTGCGTTCAGCACATTCTGGGCGCTGGGAGCATATCCTGGCACAAATCTGCTTCTGGCTATTCTTCTGGCAGCCGTTTTTGATATTCCGATCTGTATCATGATGGCTTATATGGCTTCTGCCATGCCGTGAGCCGGCGGCGATTATGTCTGGGTCAGCCGAATCATTCATCCGAGGATCGGTATGATCAGCTCGGTGGCGGCCACATTGTCCGCTCTGATCGGCGCGGCGTACTGGGCCCGGATCTGGGGCTCGATGGGATGGGGGCCTTCGTTTGTCATCCTTGGAAACATTACAAATAACCAGTCACTGATTCAGTTCGGTCACGCATGCAGCGGTACGGCGGGTACCTTTATCCTCGGCTTTATCCTTCTTTTCATCCTGCTCCTGACACTGGCAGCCGGAACAAAAAGAATGTTCAAGATCCAGAACTTCTGTTTCCTGATCGGCATGATCGGAACGGTTCTTGCCCTGATCGTTTTCGCTGTCGGCGATCATTCGACATTTGTAAAGAATTTCAATGATTTCGCGCGACAGTATACGGCGTCCGAGGATTCTTATCAGTCCATCATTGAAACCGCGAAAGCGGCGGGCTATACGGGCGCGGCAGGAAAGTTCGCGACAACGACAGCCCCGACGATCGTGTGCATTTTTACCTTTATGGTATGGAATTTCTGGTCTGTTTATCTCTCCGGAGAGATGAAAGGGGCAGGGAACCGCAAACGTCAGGTTTCCATTATGTTTACGGCGCTTATCTTCGACACCGGGTTCATGATTATCGGCTATCTTTTGATGACCAAGGTGCTCGGGTCTGATTTCATGAAAGCGATCAATTTTCTTTCGACTGCGGATGCGGAAAAGTATCCGCTTCCGACGGATCCGTATTTCAGCCTTTTCTCAGGACTGATCGCGAAGAATCCGCTGCTGAATACACTGATCGCCGTATCCTTCCTGTTCTGGAATCTTCCGGCGCTGATCGGCAACACTTTCATGCCGATCCGATCCTTCTTCGCGTGGTCTTTTGACCGTGTGCTTCCGAAGAAGCTCTCTGAGGTTGATGAAAGGACTCACGCGCCGCTGCCGGCGATTATCACCGTTGTGACGCTGGTATCCGCCATTTTCATCTGGTCGAATCTTTCCACTTCGTTTAATACGCTGCTTTCGATGGGAATTCTTTGCGGTGTTGTGGAAATTGTCCTTGTTGCAGTTGCAGCGATTCGGATGCCGTACAGTCAGAAGGATCTGTACAGAACATCCCCGGCGAATGTGCAGATTGGGAAAGTACCGGTTCTTGTTATCACAGCGGTTCTCTCCATTGCGGTGATGGGATATGTGACCTACCTTCTGATGGCATTTCCGTCGATAGGCATTTCTTCTCCGGCCGCAGGATTTGGATTTATGACCGGAATTGTGATTGTGGGGCTGGCTATTTACCAGATTGCAAGCTCTGTCCAGAAAGCAAAAGGAATCGATATCAGTCTTGCCTATAAGGAACTTCCTCCGGAGTAACGAAAACAACTGCTTCAGGAAGGCAGACGTCAGGAAACGGCGGCTGTTCATTCCTGAAGCAATGACAAGTCGGGAGTGCAATCTATGAAACTGTTCAGTCTGAAACCGGATCTGAAGATCTATTTTGCCAGTGATATTCACGGATCTCAGAAATGCTTTAACAAGTTCATCAATGCCGGCGCTTTTTACGGGGCGGACACGCTGATTATGGGAGGGGATATTACAGGAAAATCGATTGTCAACATTGAGACCCTACCCGGTGGAAAGTTCCGGAGCCATTTTATGGGAAAGGAAGAAGCGTTTGAAACAGAGGGAGAAGAAAAGGACTTTGAAAAGGCAGTGAAGACAGCGGGGTTTTACCCGTATGCGTGCAGTAAGGAAGAGTGGCAGAGCTGCCTCCGGGACACCAGCAGAATGGACGCGGTTTTCGAACAGCTGATGAAGCGTTCACTGGAAGAATGGTTTGCGTTTGCGGAGCGGAAACTGAAGGGGACTGGAATCCGATGCTATGTGATGCCCGGGAATGATGATCCTTTAATTGTCACTGATATTCTGGAGGAAAGCAATACTCTGATCAATCCGGATATGAAGGTGACGGAACTTGGCGATGGGTACACGCTGGTTGGCTGCGGC
>OMZN01000136.1 GCA_900315555.1 uncultured Eubacteriales bacterium | reverse complement strand
GGGCACGGTTCCCTTCACCCTCTCGATGGTGACCAGGGGATCCATCACCGCTGTCTGCTGGGTCTGCACCGATTCATAATACTTGATCCGCAGCCCGGTCAGCACGGCTTCGCCATCTGCCCGGCTGGCTACATAGCAGGCTACCCGGCCGCCCGAGACAACAGCCCATGGCGTCTGCTGCAGATTTTCCGGCTGCGGCAGCAGGGATGCCGCCGAAGCGCTTCCGCTAAAGAACGGCGAAAAGCTTATCGCGGCGGCCACAAGCGCAGCCGCAAAAGAAATAACGAACCTTTTCTTTCCTTCACGTCTCATGGAATGCGTGTCTTGTCCTCCTTCTATGACCCTCTCATCATCCACGCAGCCAATAGGCAGGAACGGCATTTGCTGTACCGCCACAGAAAAATTATATCCAATCCAACATGGAGCGTCAACATCCCTACCACATGTTATTGTTCATATGAACATAGTTGTAGGCGCCTGCAGCCATGATCGCCGTGATGACAGCCACCACGATGACAAGGACGATCACCACCAGAATTGCCGCCACGAGATAACCGTAAAATCCCTTGTTCACCCTTTCCTTCATGCCGGCAGTAAAGGCCCGGTACATGAGGACAACAAAGGCTGCCGCCATGGCGATGGAGAGAATCATTGCCAGGACAATGCCGACTTTGCCGCACATGCAGAGGAGTTCGGAAAGAATCCCGCCGGCGCCGCAGAGAACCTGAATACTTCCAAATGCAGCCAGCCATTTCTTCAGGTTCCACTTGCTTCCAAAGGCTCGGGAAAGTCCCAGCGCCAGGAAGAGTATGAGTGCATCAATGATAAGGGTGGAAAGAAAACTGGCGAAAAAGAGACTGCCGCTGCGGACCTGCAGGGCGCTGAAGAACCATCCGTAGCTGCCCAGAGCCCCCTGCAGGGCGCTGAGAATCATGCGGACACCGCCCAGCATGATCAAAGCCTCGAGCAGCGCCTTGATCAGCACCACCAGAATTCCATAGACGAAATGCTCCTCCTTTGCCTCCAGTACACCGCTCACCGGCCTTCGAAAGGCGCCGGCCAGATAGCTGCCAAGACCGGCAAACACACCGGGTTCATCGCTGCCTGCCTCTGTATAGACCGCACCGCCGGGCAGGGGGGCGCCGCAGCGCAGACAGAAATTGGTGCCGGCAGCACTCCTGGTCCCGCAGCGCGGACAGAACACCACACGCGGATCCTGCCCCGCACCTTCCCCCGAGGGTTCATCATTTTCTTCAGCAGCATGCATGCGGTCTTCTTCGGCAGAAGATGCATGCTCCGCCTTATTTTCAAAAGCACGCTCCCCGGAGAGAGGCGCACCGCACTGACTGCACTGCGCTCTTCCCGGATCATGTTCAGCGCCGCAAACCGGACATTTCATAGTAAAATCCTTTCCCGCGGCAGCGCATGCCGCGATGTTCCCGCTTGGTTCTTACATAAACCTTGCTGCTTCTTCTTAATCTTAATGCTCTTCTTAAATCATTATAGCAAGATTCTCCAGCGGTTAAAAGGAAAAAGATCCCGCCCGCAGAGCGCCGCACCCGGACGCCTTCTGCCCACAGGCGCCGCGCATGCTTCTCCTGCCGGCAAACCGTGCTATACTTAAAGCTATACAAAACCGAAAATCGCCACGCGCCAAGGCGCTGCGATTGCTGTATCTGTCCTGCGCGCCAAATCAAAGATTTGGGCAGGTCATGAAAGGAGAAGGCAGATGCGAAAGAAACTTGAGGCGCTGGCCGAAAAGGCCGGTGCCATGATGACAAAGGAGGCGCCCTTTTCCGTCAGGGAGAAGAGCTCCTCGAAAGACCTGGTCACCAGCCGTGATCTGGAGGTGCAGGAAATGCTCGTCGGGGCCTGCCGCAAACTGGCACCCGGATGCAGCTTTTACTGCGAGGAAGAACACCTGCAGGACCTTACAGAAAGCAGCGAGGAGGGCTTCATCATCGATCCGATCGACGGCACGGCCAACTACGTTCACGGGCTCGGCCATTCCTGCACATCCATCGCCTGCCTGCGCGAGGGCAGGATCGACTGCGGCGTCGTCTTCGATCCCTTCCGCGGGGAGATGTTCTCCGCATCCAGAAAGGAAGGCAGCTTCCTCAACGGCCGCCCACTGACCGTCAGGGACCGTCCGCTGCGCGAAGGCCTTGTCTGCTTTGGGACATCCCCCTACGACGAGGATACCACCGATGCCAGCTTCCGCCTGGCGCGCAGGCTCTACGGCCTCTCCGGCGATGTCCGGCGCAGCGGTTCGGCAGCGCTGGACTGCTGCTATGCGGCATGCGGCCGCTACGATCTCTACTTCGAACTGCGCGTTTCGCCCTGGGATCACGCTGCAGGCAGCCTGATCGCCGCCATGGCCGGCTGCAGGACCTGCACGATCGAAGGAGCGCCCCTGCCTCTTCTTCAGCGCACGTCCGTTCTCTGCGGCACCGCAAGCGGGGTGGCCGCATGCCTTGCGGAAGCAGCCCGCCTCTGAGCAAAAGCAGCACATGCAGGCGTAAAAACAGCGCGCCCAGGCATAGAAGCGGCATGCTAAAACAAAAAAATAAGAAGAAAAAAAGCGCCGTCCCTGGCAGGCAGAAACGGCGCTTTCGACTGTCTTCACACGGCTGCAGCCTATGCGTAGCGAATCAGGATATAGACCATGGAGATAGCCACCGAAACAAGCATCACCGGAAAGCCAACTTTCGTATACTTGGCAAAGCTGATAGGATAGCCTTTCCTCGTCGCAATACTCGAGAGCACCACGTTAGCCGAGGCGCCGATCTGGGTTCCGTTGCCGCCCAGGCAGGCACCCAGGGAAATGCACCACCAAAGCGGCGCAATGTCGATTCCGTCGCTTCCCATGGCGATCACCAGCGGAATCAGGGTTGCCACGAACGGAATGTTGTCCAGGAAAGAGGACAGGATCGCCGAGGCCCACAGCAGGATCATCATCGTTGCCACCGGATGACCTGTGGTGGCTTCGATCATCAGCATAGCCAGCTGCTTGATGACGCCGGTCTTCACCATGCCGCCGACGACGATGAAGAGGCCGATGAAGAAGAGGATGGTAGGCCATTCCACTTCCGCCACAACCTGTTCCACGTCCTGACGGCCGATGATCAGCATGACTGCCGCCGCTGTCAAAGCAACAACAGAGGACTCATAGCCCAGCTGGCTGTGAAGGACAAAGCCCACAACGATCAGAACGATCATCACCAGCGCCTTCTTCATCAGCGCCGCATCACGGATCTGCTTCTTTTCATCCAGCTGCATGACTTCCTTGATCTTATCAGGCGAAGCGGACATCTTCTTGCCGTAGAGGAACTTCATTCCCACGATCATGACCGCCAGAATCACGCAGCAGATGCCGCCGGTGTTGTTGATAAAATCCATGAAGGTAAGGCCGGCCTTGCTGCCGATCATAATGTTGGGCGGGTCACCGATCAGCGTCGCGGTGCCGCCGATGTTAGAGGCAAAGATCTGACACAGGAGAATGGGGATCGGATCGATCTCCAGCATCTGCGCAATGGTGATGCTCATCGGCCCGACCAGCAGCACCGTGGTCACGTTGTCAAGGAACGCGGACAGTACAGCGGTCAGCACGGTGAAGGCCACCAGGATCCTCCAGGGATCTCCCTTGGCCAGTTTAGCCGCCTTGACCGATGCATATTCGAACATACCGGACTGACGAACGACACCGACGAACAGCATCATCCCGACCAGCACACCGATGGTGTTGAAATCGACATAGTCGAAAGCCTCATCAACCGTCAAAATGTGCAGCAGCAGCAGCGCCGCCGTACCGGCCAGGGCCGCCGCCGTCCTGTGCACCTTCTCCGTCATGATCGCAACGATCACAACAGCGAAAATAATAATAGAAATAATCTCCTGCATGCAAACTCCTTTCCATATACCCTTCGCGGCATGACAACCTCTTTGGTATTTTTTAAAAAGCTACATATTATATAGCCTTTTTTTAACTTTCCGCCATGCATGCTACCACCGGCAAAGAACAATGTCAATCAGCCATTCAAAAAAAGCATATCGGTAAGCAAATGCATACAAAAAAGCAGGTGCATCGGACCTGCTTTTGTCCTGCGCGCCAAATCACAGATTTGGGCAGGTCATGAACTGAAAAATCGCCACGCGCTGAAGCGCTGCGATTGCTGTATCTGTCCTGCGCGCCAAATCGCAGATTTGGGCAGGTCATGAACTGAAAGAAAGCCTCCCGGATGGCAGGCTTTCTTTTGTTCGATTGCTTACTGGTTAGTGCCAAAGAGGCGTGATCACATCTTGCAGCTGGATGTGCTGGAGATGACGCCTTCCTCCTCAAGCTTTCTGGCTTCCTCATCGGTGAGGCCGAAGACTTCCTTGTTGTCCTGTCCCACCATCGGTGCTGCCGTGGTGATCTCTGCCGGGGTTTCGGACATCTTGGCAACAACGCCCTGTACCTCTACATCGCCATCGATGGGGTGCTGTACGTGAAGCAGCAGGTCTCTGGCTTCCGTCTGCGGATGCTCGATGACTTCCTTCATATCCATGACCGGTCCGCAGGGGATACCAGCCTCATCCATCATGTCTTCCAGTTCCTTCTTGGTATACTGGCCGGCCCACTCCTGCATCACATCACGCAGAGCGGACTTGTAGTTCTCACAGCGCAGGGTGTTGGTCTTGAATCTTTCATCCTCAAGCAGCTCCGGCTTGCCGATGTAGTTGCAGAACTTTGCCCAGAGACGGTCATTGCCCACGCCGACAGCGCAGAATCCATCCTTGACCTTGTAGACGTCAAAGGGAGCAATGGAGGGGTCGATGTTTCCGTTTCTCTGGTCGATGACACCGTCAACAGTATAGTCGGGCACCGCATTCTCCAGCAGGCTGAAGATGGTATCAAACATAGCAACGTCGACGAACTGTCCTTCACCGGTTTTGTCCCTGTGGTGCAGTGCAATGAGGGCACCGACCGCCTGGTAGATACCGGAGACGTGGTCTGCTACCGAAGGACCTACCTTGACAGGATCCTGATCCGGGTAACCGGTCAGGTTCAGCATACCGGCCATGGCCTGGGAAACGATATCGTAGCACGGTCTGTAAGAGATCGGGCTGTCCGTTCCGAAGCCGGATCCGGATACATAGATGATGTTGGGATTGATCTGCTTGATGGTATCATAGTCGATCTTCAGTCTCTTGGTGACGCCGCCTCTGTAGTTTTCCCAGAAGAAATCGGCATCCTTGACCAGATCATAAAGCATCTGAAGACCTTTCTCCGTCTTCAGGTTCAGGCTTACGCCCTTTTTGTTTCTGTTGAAGTTGCCATAGAAATTACTTTCTCCGCTCTTCTTCAGGAAGGGGCCCCAGGATCTTGACTGCTCTCCGCCAAGGGGTTCCACTTTGATGACCTCAGCACCATAGTCCGCGAAGAACATCGTCGCGAAAGGACCGCTCAGTGCGCTCGTCAGGTCAATCACCTTAATTCCTTCTAATGCTTTCTTTGCCATTCTACTACTCCTCTGCATTTTTAGTATTGCTTCTCATCAACTACGGTCGAACCGCTCCTTGACCGTATTTCATACTATAGCATAAAGTCGATAGTTTTTTAACCATCTTTTTCGCTTAAATTATCTTAACTTCCCTGCTTGGAGAGTCAACCGGATAAATCGAATAATTTTCCTTCGCCGGGCTTGTTTTTTCCGGAAAATCCCATCAGGGGAGCCTTTCCGGCCGCCTGTCCGGATACAGCCGGCCGCTGCCGCCATCATCACCGCAACATTCCCGTAAGGGGACAGTTTTTCTTGAATTCCGGCACTTCATCAAGTAGAATGAAATTGAGAGGTGATTTTTATGACTGAGCGCTATTCAATCGGAAAAGTGTCTGCAGCCTGCAACGTCCCGATCAAGACCCTGCGCTACTACGATGAGATCGATCTGCTGAAGCCGGAATACAGGGACAACGACAGCAACTATCGCTACTACAGCAAGGAACAGATGACCACCATCCTCTGCATACGGAGGCTCCGCCATCTGGGTTTTTGCCTGCGCGACATCAAGGATCTGGTCTCCCGCTCCGATCTGCCGACCATTGAGGAAAAGGTCAACCGCCGCTGCGAGGACATTCTGGACGAAATCGACTCCCTGCAGGCCAAGATGGAAGCCTGCCGTTCCCTGCTTTCGCGTGTCTCCGAGGGCTCGGATATCGTTTCCGATGCCAAAGATGCGGGAGACACCCGCACTCCCAAGGTGCGCATCGAGATCATCGATGCGGGCAGCATGTTCTACACCCGTGAGGTGATGAAACAGTACCGCAGCACCGATGTTTCGTTGAAGCGGTGGCAGGAACTTTACAACAGATGCGATCAATACGGTATCCACAGCAGCAGTCCCGTGATCCTCACCTACCATGCCAAAACACTGGATCAGTTTCTGATGAACGACTGCGATGTGGAATTCGGCATTATCCTGGATGAAGAAAAGACGCTGACCAGCAAGGCACATCTGGCCAAAATGATCCGGCCCTGGGGCGGATTCACCGCAGCAACAGCCTATCATCTGGGAAGCTACGACAACATCATCCAGACCCACATCGCCATTCTGCAGTGGGCACACCAGAACGGCTATGAAGTGGTGGGCCCCACTTCCGAGGAATACATCGTTTCTCCGCTGGATGTGACCAATGACGATGCCCGGGTGACGCGGGTCATCATGCCCGTGGAAAAATCCAGATAATGCGCGCCCCAAATCATAGATTTGGGCAGGGCATGCACTGAATAGTATTGAAAAGAGAGTCCCGCGTTCGCGGGACTCTCTTGCTTAGCGCATCAACGCTTAATTACTTGTCTTTGTGATGCGGATTCGGGGTTCTCTCATAGTTCTGGAAAGCAGGATCGCCGAATTCAGGTCTCTGGCAATCTTTCGGAACCATCAGCGTACCGGTAGCATATCCAACCAGTTCAGGAGGATCGATGATCTCAGCTGCGGAGTCAGCCAGGCCTTCGCCCTTGGACAGCTTAGCATACTTGTGAGCTTCGAACTTGCAAGTGAAGGAAGTGTTTCCAACTCTTTCGATCCAGCCGCTGTAGTCAAGCCAGTCACCGGAGTAAACCGGAGCAGTGTATCTTACTTCAGAATATCCTACGAACAGGGACTCGTCTCCGAACAGACGGATGGCCAGCTCAGTTCCTACATCTCCCCAAGCCGTTACGATGTGAGCTCCTTCTACCAGCTCACCAGCATAATGTGCTTCACCAGCGCTCATACGAGTCTTCAGGCTAACTTTTGTACCAATCATTTTAGTTCCTCCTTATAAAATGAATTATTCAATCGAGCAACCGATTTGTATCAGGGTAAGATCTTTTCGGATCCCCCTGACAGCTTTTATGATGACCGCTACAGCCACGATAGAGTCAACCGGATTTTGTGAAAAAATAATCATTATATTCTAAAAACAAGCTAAAATGCTCCTGTTGAGGTAGGGTTCACAGGATTTTTCAGGACTGCTGCTCCAGTGACTGCTGACGGAAGGTGCGCTTCGTATAATGGTACTTGAGGTCAATCAGATAAAGCGCCGCTGAAAGCGACCCCTCACTCGGCTGATGCAGTGCATTGACAAACACTTCATCCAGAGGATAGTTTTCTTCCATGTAGGCAAACAGGGCCGGCAGATTCTCAAAGT
>OMZN01000137.1 GCA_900315555.1 uncultured Eubacteriales bacterium | reverse complement strand
TGACACGCTGCTCCAGCGTATCCGGATCATCTGCCACTACTTCAATGAGGGTGTGCATATAGTAGAAGTCCTCACCCTGCCGGTTCATGACGTCCTTCAGGTAGAGACCGGAGGTGATGGCACTGTCCAGTTCCTCATAGTCCTGGCGGGTATCGCCCACGTCCCGCATCCGGCTGCGGTTGAGCATGGTGGTCTGTGCAATTTTGGAGAGGATCTTTTCCCGGTTCTGACGAGTAAAGCTGAAGCTGACATTGACGCCCTCGCCCGCCTCCACCAGCGGCGCAAGCCAGCAGGAGCCGACTGTGGTGCTGTAGCCATAGCCGGTGATGTAGAGATAGGCATGAAAAACGCCGTCCACTACGATGTAGTCACGGCTTTTCGTATCAATGGCGGTGGGGGAGAGAATGTCCAGAATGGTGGTAGAACCGGCTTCCAGCTCGGAGAGATCCGGCCTTTCCGGGCCGAACAGCAGCCGTTTCAAAAGCGGTTGCTTCTTGATAACAGGCTCAGCTTCTGCCGGTGGTACGGGTTTCTTTTGCTTTTTCATTGGTGATACTCCTATGATAGATGGTGTTCTGATGCAGTCCATTTCAAAAACATAAAATGAAACACATCAAAAACATAAAACAAAATCATTCAAAAACACAAAACGAGATTGACGAAAATAGAATTTTTGCGTATACTATAGAAGAACAGGAGGTGCAGCGTTATGCAGCAATACTTGCCACGAATCGTAGACCGTGAACTGGCCTTGAGGTTAGAGGCGTTTGGCGCAACTTTGATTGTCGGCCCCAAGTGGTGCGGAAAAACAACAACGGGTCAGCAGCAGGCGAAGAGTATTCTGCGGATGCAAGACCCAGACAAAAAGGCAGCTTATCTTGCGACTGCTGAGGCGAAACCTTCGTTGCTTCTTAAGGGTGATAACCCGAGACTGATTGACGAGTGGCAGATTGCCCCCGTCCTTTGGGACGCTGTGCGAACTGCGGTAGACATCCGGCAGGAAGAAGGCCTGTTTATTCTGACGGGCTCCACCTCCGTGGATGATAAGAAGATCATGCACACGGGGACAGGACGAATCGCTCGCCTGAAAATGTATCCCATGAGCCTGTACGAGTCTGGCGAATCCAATGGACAGATTTCGCTGAAAACGCTGTTTGACCAGTCAGATGCGGATATTGATGGGGTCACAAGTCCGCTCTCTATCGAGCAGTTGATTTTTGCCGCATGCCGAGGAGGATGGCCAGCAACACTGCGCAGAAAGAGCCATGAGGCTCAGCTTTTGACTGCACGGGAATATATTACAAATATTTGTGAGTCTGATGTTTCCACAGTGGATGGCGTACAACGAAACCCCGTCTGGACCAGCCTGATCCTACGTTCCTATGCCCGGAATATCTCCACACTGGCGAAGAAAACCAATATCCTGAAGGACGTGTCCGCCAATGCGGACGGTATAACTGCCCCCACATTGGATTCGTATCTGAACGCGTTGGAGCGCCTTTTTGTGATAGAGGACATTGATGCGTGGTGTCCAGCTATCCGCTCGGCAACAGTAATACGATCCGGTAAGAAACGAGGTTTTACAGATCCGTCCATTGCCGTAGCCGCTATGGGGCTTACCCCCGAGTATCTGGAGCAGGATCTAAAGACCTTCGGCTTTATCTTTGAGTGTCTTGCCATCCGAGATCTGAAGGTCTATTCCTCAGCTTTAGGTGGAAAGGTATCTTATTATCATGACCGGCTTGATTTGGAGGCAGACTGTGTATTGCATCTTTCTGATGGAAGGTACGCGCTGATAGAATTTAAGCTGGGCAGCCGTGAGATTGAAGAAGGCGCTCAGCATCTGCTTGAAATCAAGAATTTGGTCCATCAAGCCATTGAAAACGGCACGACCAGCCTGCGGGAACCAGATTTGTTAATGGTCATTACAGGCGGAGAAATCGCGTATACCCGGCCTGATGGGGTGAAGATCATTCCGATTGGCTGCTTAAAGGACTAAGACTAATTTGACGGGAAAGGGCATCGCAGCAGCGATGCCCTTTCATTGTGTCTGCGCCTCATATACGCCATGCACCGCCGTGGTCATATCAAACACGCCCTCCGGCAGTTTGACGCGCTGGCTGGTGCGCTTATTGATGATCTCATAGAGCAGCTCCAGCGCAAAATCGTCCGCATAGCGCGGCTCCTGCACCTCCAGCTCGCACAGATCCAGATAGCGACGGGCGGTGTCAGCCTCCTCATTGAGCCGCTGGATAATGCCCTGTACGGTGTTGGGGGACGCCCGCATCTGCGATTCATACTGGAATACCATAAAGAACCGGTGCTGCAAGGCATTGCTGGCCACACCCATGCCGATGTCCTGAATGTTGTCCTGAATCATTTCACGGCAATAGGCGTTGTCCTCGTTCTTTGCGTACTCCTGCATCCGCTCAACGTAGCGTGATATGTCGGCAGGCAGCGTCCGTGCCTCAAACTGCATGTGATCCGGCGCGATCTTCAGATATGCGGCAAAGGCTTCCACGATGGCCTGCCGGTCCTCAGCAGACTTCAGGTAGATGTTCACCGGTACGATCTCAAGGATCTTGATAAAGCGGTTGTCCTTTGTGATAACCACGCCGCCGATGATATTCTTGACGGGCAGCCAATCCTGAATGCTGCCCTGATAGCTGGCGGTAGCGCGGGTCTCCACACCGCCGCCAAATAGTGCTTTTTTGATACTCATGCCGTTACCACTCCTCTGAAAAACATCATGCGCCTGCGGCAGTGCCATGCCCACCAGCCCTTCAGCCAGCGTGTCAGACTGTCGTCGCTGACGCCCATCAGCCCAAAGCCGCCGATGGGGACGACCAGCGAGACGGTCACGATGATCTTCGGCGTCAGGGAGAAGGGCAGATATGTCAGGCACACATACAGCACCGGCAGGCATAAAAGAAGGGCCTCGATGAGATTGCGGATCTCAAACAGGCCCAGAATCCGTCCGGCATTGGTAAAGTTGACTGGGATATAGTAGGTATCAGTGTTCATCCTCGACCTCCTTTGCGGGCTGCAAAAGCCGCCCTTTATAGG
>OMZN01000138.1 GCA_900315555.1 uncultured Eubacteriales bacterium | reverse complement strand
TAGAGCAGCGGTCTCCAAAACCGCGTGCCGTGGGTTCAAATCCTACTGCCCCTGCCATAATCCAGCTAGGTGGATTTGCGCTTGGAGGCTGATGATTACACGACGGGGTGTAGCGCAGCTTGGTAGCGCGACTGGTTTGGGACCAGTAGGTCGCAGGTTCGAATCCTGTCACCCCGACCAAAGTATGGACCATTAGCTCAGTTGGTCAGAGCATCCGGCTCATAACCGGCAGGTCCGGGGTTCGAGTCCCTGATGGTCCACCAGTAAAATATTATTTTATATGCTCAGATAGCTCAGTTGGTAGAGCAGGGGACTGAAAATCCCCGTGTCCTTGGTTCAATTCCGAGTCTGAGCACCATACGAAGGCAATCTCTTGCTGACCTAGTGTCCAAGAGGTTGTCTTTTTTCCAAAGAATACTTGACGGATCATAGGATCTCAGGTATGATATTCTTTGTAAATGAAGAAGAAGTTGTCCGCTTCTCACCTGGGTCGGCGTATGTCGGCGGGTTGATAACATTGACTGCATATCGTTGTGGTGGGTGAGCGGATAGTAATCCGCTTATTTTTTATGTCTTCCGCAGCTGTGTTGTCGCAGCGGAAAAACATTCTTGCAAATATAAACGACCTGAAGGAGGTGCGAACAATTAGCAAGGACAGAACATTGATCAACGGAGAGATCAGGGACAGGGAACTTCGTGTGATCGCTTCAAATGGCGAACAGCTAGGGATCCTCTCCAAGAGAGAAGCACTGGAAGAGGCAGAAAAGAAAAACCTGGATCTTGTGCTCATTTCCCCAAGAGCCAATCCGCCGGTTGCCAAAATCATGGATTACGGCAAGTATCGCTACGACAAGCAGAAAAAAGAAAAAGAAAACCGCAAGAAACAGAAGAACATGCAAGTCAAGGAGATCCGGCTTTCTACATTCATAGAAGATCATGACATCGAAGTGAAGGCCAAGGCGGCTTCCAAGTTCCTCAAAAATGGCGACAAGGTTAAGGTAAGCCTTCGTTTCAGAGGAAGGGAACGCGACTATAAGGACCGAGGCTTTGAAGTGATGAACCGTTTCGCAGATGTCGTTTCGGATGTTGCGGAGGTGGAGAAAAAGCCCAAATTCGAGGGACGCAGTCTCACGATGTTTGTGGCGCCAAAGCCGGACAAAAAATAGTGCATCAAATTGTTTGCAGGAGGAAATAGGAATGGCAAAGAATAAAATGAAGTCCCACAGGGGTGCTAAGAAACGTTTCAAGACGCTGGGATCCGGCAAATTGAAGAGAAACAAGGCCTATAAGAGTCATATTCTGACCAAGAAGAGTCAGAAGAGAAAGAGAGGCCTGCGCAAGGCCACCACATTGACCAGTGCGGATCTGAAGAGAATTAAGCGGGCAATGGGACAGTAAGGAGGCAGAACGATGGCAAGAGTAAAAAAAGGCTTGAACGCACATAAAAAGCACAAGAAGATTCTGAAGCAGGCAAAGGGCTTCTACGGACAGAAGAGCAAGGTTTACAGGGCGGCCAAACCGGCGGTCATGAGATCCATGCGCAGTGCTTACGTCGGCAGAAAGAACAAGAAAAGACAGTACAGAAGAATGTGGATTGCAAGGATCAATGCCGGTGCAAGGATGAACGGGCTTTCCTACAGCAAGCTGATCAGTGGTCTTAAGAAGGCCGGGATTGACATCAACAGGAAGATGCTGGCCGAACTGGCAGTTTACGATGCGCCGGCTTTTGCCAAGCTTTGCGACACGGCTAAAAACGCTTAACCTTTGTGTTGATTTGGAGAATGGTGAGGACAAGAGATCGGAACAGCAATAATGGCTGCAAGGCAAGGAGATATATGAAAAAATCAAGAATAGCATTGATTGTAGCTGTCTGTGTATGCATTTCCATGGCCATGTCCGGATGCGGCCGCCCCTATAGCGGCTACACATTGTCTGACTATGTCAAGGTTGGAAAATACAAGGGCCTTGAAGTCAAGAAATACACCGTGCATGTCACCAGCTCACAGGTCAGCAAAGAGATTAAGTCCCGCCTCAAGAAAGCGGCTAAGACAGAGGATGTCACGACCGGGACGGTGAAGAAGGGCGATACCGTTACCATTTCTTATAACGGGAAAATCAACGGCAAGTCCTTTTCCGGCGGTTCCTCTGATAACGCCAGCGTGACGATCGGCTCCAAGCAGTTTATCGACGGCTTTGAGTCCGGCCTTATCGGTTTGTCGCCCGGTGATTCGAAAACCCTTCACCTTACGTTTCCGAAGGATTACAACGACAGCGATGTAGCCGGAAAGGACGTTACCTTCAAGGTTAAAGTAAAGTCGATCCAAAAACAGGTGACGCCTTCTCTGGATGAGGAGTTCGTCAAGGAAAACAGCAAGTACAAGACGGTTGCTGCCTACAAAGCTTATATCAAGAAGTATCTTGAGAAGAAGGAAAAAAAGGAAGGCGAAACGGATCAGAAGACCTATCTTTGGGATAAGGTACTCAGTTCTTCCAAGGTAAAGACGGACAAGAACGGGAAGGAAAAGTACCCGCAGGATGAAATCGACCGCGTTGTAAAGGATACCAGGAGCATGTATACCAGGTATGCTAAAAGCTACAACATGAAGCTGAAGGATTTCGTCAAAAACCAGATGGGGATGACGACGACACAGTTCAATAAGCAGCTTAAGTCGTACGCCAAGGATATCGTCAAGGAAGAAGAAGTCATCTACTATATTGCTGATAAAGAGGACATCAAGGTCAGCAAGAAGGAATACAAGGCTTATATCAAGAAGACCCTGAAGCAGTACGGTTACACCGAAAAATCGTTCAAGGATGCCAACGGCGAAAGCTACGAAGATTCACAGGGCAAGGAAAACATCTGGAAGGCCTGCTATCTGGAGAAGGTGGAGAATTTCATCCTGAGTAAAGCCAAGGTAGTAGATAAAGTATCCGATTAAGATGCATTACACTGAGCCGGCATGGAAACATGCCGGCTTTTCCTGTTTGGCGCTCAAATCGATTATGTCAATCGATCATGTCGATATTCTTATTTGAGTGCTGCAGCAATATGTTGTAAAATAATAAACGTATACATACGTTTTGTGGTTCGGAGGTATGGCTGTTATGAAATGCCCGTATTGTGAAAATGACGGTACGAAGGTAATTGACTCCCGGCATACGGAAGAGGGACACGTTATTCGGCGGCGCAGAGAATGCGAGAAATGCGGAAAACGGTTCACCACCTATGAAAAGGTGGAGGAAATGGTCATGATGGTAGTCAAGAAGGATGGCAGCCGCCAGGCGTTCGATCGCAATAAGATTATGAACGGCATTCTTAAATCATGTGAAAAGAGGCCGGTGGCGGTCGCTGATATGGAAAAGATTGTCTCGGAGATCGAACGGGGACTCAGCAATATGATGGAAAAGGAGGTCAAGAGTTCTTTCATCGGCGAGCTGGTGATGGATAAGCTCAAGGAGCTGGACGAGGTCGCCTATGTTCGTTTTGCCTCGGTATATCGTCAGTTCACGGACATCAATACCTTCATGAAGGAAATCGAAAAGCTGGCCAGCAGCAGAAAGTGAGTAGAAAGATGATAAGAATCGCCATCGATGGACCCGGCGGCGCCGGCAAGAGCACTATTGCCCGACGTGTTGCAGGGGCACTGGGATTGGATTATATTGACACTGGTGCCATGTACCGCGCCATCGGTCTTGCCGCCATGCAAAAGAAGACGGACCTGAAGGATGATCACCAGGTTGCACGCCTGCTCTCGGAAAGCCGTATCGATTTTCACGATGAGAAGATCTTCCTTGATGAAAAGGACGTATCCGCTGCCATCAGGACGCCGGAGGCGGCAGACATGGCAAGCCGCGTATCGGCGATTCCGGCGGTAAGAGATAAGCTTATCGCTCTGCAGCGTGCCATGGGACAGAATCGAAACGTGGTGATGGATGGACGTGATATCGGCACCAATGTCCTGAAGGATGCCGAGGTGAAGATCTACCTTACGGCCACACCGAAAGAGCGGGCGAGGAGACGCTATGAGGAACTTCTTTCGAAAGGCAAGCAGGCTGATTACGATGCGGTTCTGCAGGCCATTGAGAAAAGAGACCACGCTGACATGACCCGCGCAGTGGATCCGCTGCGGAAGGCGGCGGACGCCAAAGAGCTGGATACAACAAATATGAGCATTGAAGAGGTGGTCGCGGCGATCACCAAGGAGGCAGAACCATGGCAGTAGTCAGACCCTTTCGGGCAATCCGGCCCGACCGCAAGCTGGCGGACAAAGTATGTTCTCTGCCCTATGATGTCATGAACCGGGAGGAAGCCAAGGTCATGGCGGAGGGAAATCCTTACAGCTTCCTGCATATATGTCGTGCTGAGATCGATTTGCCTGATGAGGTATCTCCCTATGATGATGCTGTCTATGAGAAGGCAGCTTCCAATATCGATGACTTCCTTGCAAGAGGCATTCTGATGGAGGAAGCCAAGCCGATGCTCTACATTTATCGCCAGACGATGAACGGCAAGGTGCAGACCGGCATCGTCGGCTGTGTGTCGGTGGACGATTATGAAAATAACGTCATCAAGAAGCATGAGCATACCAGGGTTGAGAAGGAGCAGGATCGTATCCGTCATTTTGATGTCTGCAACTGCGATACAGAGCCTATCTTTTTGACATATCGTGATGATGCCGGCATCAATGCGCTTGTGCAGGGCATTATCGATAACAATGATCCTGAATATGATTTTACCGGTGCTGACGGCGTGATTCATCAGCTTTGGCTGGTTTCAGATGAGAATGTGATTTCCGGCCTGGTGGGGCTGTTTGCAGCTGTTCCGGCACTTTATATCGCCGATGGTCATCATCGCAGTGCGAGTGCCTGCCGCGTCGGTCAGATGCGGAGGGAGAAGGATCCCGGCTACAGTGGTGATGAGGAATTCAACTACTTCATGGCAGTGATCTTTCCCGACAGCGATCTTCAGGTTTATGATTATAACCGTGTGGTGGCTGACCTCGCCGGAAATACACCGCAGACGCTTCTGCAGAAGATCAAAGAGGCCGGCTTTGCCGTGGAGGAAAAGGGCGTCTCTGCCTATCGGCCGCAGTGCAAGGGAGAATTCGGCATGTATCTTGATGGCGGCTGGTACAAATTGACGGCGGATGATGCCATCGTGCCCGATGATTTGATCGGTTCACTTGATGTGGCGGTGCTGCAGGATCATCTGTTGGGGCCTGTTCTCGGCATCGCAGATCCAAGAAAGGACGAGCGCATCGATTTTGTCGGTGGAATCCGAGGCCTGGAGGAACTGGAACGAAGGGTGCAGACAGATATGAAGGTGGCCTTTGCTGTCTATCCGGTGACCATCGCTGATTTGATGAATGTAGCTGATCACGGGCAGGTTATGCCGCCCAAGTCCACATGGTTTGAACCCAAGCTGGGAAGCGGGCTCTTCATGCACCGGCTGGGTTAGGCTGCCCTTGTCATTGTGAAAATATCATTGATTTCATTGTGCTTGCGGTGGAATGATGATAAAATATAAGCCGACTTTGTTCGTTGATCATGATCGGACCGGCCTGCCTATCGGTAGATATACAGGAGGAAACATGATCATCAGAGAAATGCCGGAAAGCGAACGCCCAAGAGAAAAGCTTCGTATGAACGGTGCGAAATCGCTGACCAATGCCGAGCTGCTTGCCGTGCTTCTGGCCAGCGGTACGAAAGAGAAGACCGCCATGGATCTGGCAGAGGAGATTCTGTCCATGAGCCCTGAGGGGATTGTGTACTTGACGGAGTGTGCCTTCGAGGAACTGGCTGGCATCAGCGGCATGGGACTTGCCAAAACGAGTCAGCTGCTGGCAGCTGTCGAGCTGGGCAGCCGGATCGCTACCACGCCGCGCCGAAAGCGCGATCGGGTAAGCAGTCCGGAGGACATTGCCAATATCTTCATGGAGAAGATGCGCTACTACCGCAAGGAGTACTTCAATGTCATCCTGTTTAACGCTAAGGGTGACATTATTGCCGAGGAGAATATCACCGTGGGTGATCTTTCCTCCAGCATCGTTCATCCCAGAGAGTCGTTTTCCTCTGCGGTGCGTCGCGGTGCGGCGGCGGTAGCCTTCGTCCACAACCACCCCAGCGGTGATCCTTCTCCCAGTGAGGAGGATGTCCTTGTGACAAAACGGCTGGCGCAGGCCGGCAGTATTCTGGGGATCCGCGTACTGGATCACGTGATCATCGGAGATGGGCGATACAGCAGTTTGAGGGAAAAAGGTTTGATAGAATAAACAGGAGGAAGCACTGTGTTTGGTTTTTCAGCGAAAGAAATGGGTATTGATCTGGGAACAGCCAATACACTCATTTATATCAAGGACAAGGGAATGGTTCTTAATGAGGCATCCTGCATCGCTTATGACAAGCGGAATGCCGAGGTCATTGCCACCGGTGCAAAGGCAAAGGCAATGTACGGCAAGGCGCCTAAAGACATCGTTGTGGTCAAGCCGCTGCAGGATGGCGTCATATCTGATTTTGATATGGCAGCCGAGATGCTGCAGCGCTTTATCCGCACAGCGATGGGGGAAAAGAAGCCATCCGGCATGCGGATCGTCATCGGTGTACCAAGCGGTGTCACCGAGGTGGAAAAGCTGGCGGTTGAAGAGGTTGTAGGACTCATGGGTGCCAAGGAGGTTTACATTCTGGATGAACCTACTGCGGCGGCCATTGGTGCCGGTCTGGACATCGACAGTTCGGATGCCTGTATGGTTGTTGATATAGGCGGCGGCACAACGGATGTCGCGATTCTCTCGCTGGGCGGTATTGTTGTCAGCACATCGCTGCGGTACGCCGGCGACAAGATGAACGAGGCCATCATTCAATATGTGCGGAAGAAAAAGGGTGTTCTCATCGGCGATAAGACGGCGGAAGAACTGAAGATTAAGGTGGGAAGCGCCATGATCGAGACCGGTGCCGACGGCAAGGAAATCATCAAGGTGATGGATGCCCGAGGAAGAGACTTGATCTCCGGCCTGCCCAAGACATTCCGGGTCAACAGCAAGGATATGGAGGCAGCGCTTCATGAATCGATGGAGATGATCATCGATGCCGTTAAATCGACAGTGGAAAAGGCTCCGCCGGAGATTGCAGCCGATATTGCCGAGCGTGGCGTGATGCTTACAGGCGGCGGCGGTATGATCGAGAATCTCGATAAGCTGATTGCCCGGCGTACAGGCATGGAAGTTTCGCTTGCACCGGATCCCTATGAAGCGGTTGCACTGGGAGCAGGCAAGAGCCTGGAAAACATCGAGCGGCTCAGAGTCTATGCGAGTGACAAGAAAAGATAGAACAAAAGATAGGATTGTAGGTTTTAGCTGAGATGAAATGGTTTGCTGAACACAGACTTTTTACAGTGGTAGCAGGCATTATTGTCGCATTGTGTCTGGTGATCATTATTTCCTTTGCGGCTGCCGGCGGCAGCGGTGCTTTAGGAAGAGGCATCCAATCCGGCATTTCGTGGATCCAGCGCCCCCTGTCCTCCTTCACACGCAGTGTCAAGGAAAATGTGGGGGGAATCTTTCGCTATAAAGAATTGCAGAAGGAAAATAAGGCTTTACAGGCCAAGGTGGATGCACTGCAGGAGGAAAATAAGAACCTCAGGATCAAAAAGAGCGAGCTCAGAGAACTGCGTTCTCTTTCAAAAAGCTTTGACTTCAAACCCTTTGCCGGGACTTCCAAGGCAGTGGCGGCACGGGTGATCGAGATCGACGAGTCAAATCCCTACGTTGTGTTCACCGTCGATGCCGGCACGAAGAAGCATGTCAAACGGAATGATATCGTCGTTAATGGCAGCGGCCTGGTGGGACGGGTACAGGAAGCTGGGAAAAACTACAGCAAGATTGTATCCATTCTGTCCAGTCGGAACAGTATCAGCTTCCGGCTGGAGCGTCGTTCCTCTGTCACAGGTGTTCTCAAGGGCAGCGGTCATGGAGAGCTTTCGGGATATGTTATGAATGAGAACATGTCTGTCCTCAAGGGAGATCGGCTGATCACCTCGGGTATCGGCATTTATCCTGAAGGCATTGAGATCGGCACCATTCGTTCGATCGAATATGATGAAGACACCCAGCTGAAGGTGATCAAGGTCAAGCCGACCGTCAACTTCGGTGCACTGCAGAAGGTGGCGATCTATTATGAGTATTAGGCATGTCACGATCTTCTATGCAGCGGCGTTTTTCCTGCAGCTTTCGGTGGTCAATCTGATTTCTGCCGGCGGCATGGCGCCTAATTTGATTTTTTGCGTTACCATCTTCATCGCCTTCCGTTTTGATCGAGGATGGCGATGTTTCCCCTTTGCCATTGCGGCGACTTTGCTGCTGGATCTGTGCGCCGGGGCGTATTTGGGAGTTTCGTCGCTGGCGCTGTTCCTGGTGATGATATTTCTGATCTGGGTCAGATATTATATGAACACGGATCTGCTCAAGACCCTGCTTGCCACCGGTGCTGTATGCACGGTGCTATACTGGATCATCTACTGGCTCATCCAGAGCATTTTAAAAAACTATTACAGTCTCGGATATATTCTGCGCTTCCAGCCGTGTTTCATAGCCTATAACTTGATCATCATGGCCATTCTGTGGTTTTTCTATAGCAGCACGTTCAGAAAATGGAAGCTGCGGGGCTTGCCGGACGAGGAAGAAGAATCATGAAAGATATTTTAAAAAACGTTTTTTCCACGCGATACAAGCAGCTGCTGGGTGTCTTCCTGCTGCTGGCTGTTATATTAGTGGTAAGACTCTTTATCCTCACAGTATTTGAACACAAAACATGGGCGCAGAATGCCAAGAGCATTTCCACCAAGACAGTCTATACCACGGCTCCCCGGGGCAATATTTACGATCGGAACGGAAAGCTTCTAGCAGGAAGCAAGCAGTCTTTCACCGTCAAGATTTCCGGCGAGGATCAGACCGATGCACAGCTTAATAAGACGATTCACAATCTGCTGACGGTATTAACCAGGAATCATGACAAGATCGAAGATGATTTCCCCATCAAGCTTAGTAACGGTCACTATACGTATACCTATGACGGGGAGATTACCAAGTGGCTGCGCAAAAACAATCTGTCGACTGATTTGACGGCGCGGGAGGCCTTCCGTGCGCTCAGGCAGAAGCTCGGCATCGACAGTTCGCTGTCGGACTACGATGCGCAGCTGCAGATGCAGCAGACCTACAGCACTTATCCGCCGATCAATGTCAATACGATGCAGTATACAGCGGATGAGGAGAAGAATACCTTCCTGGAGCAGTATTTCCCGAACATGAGTGACAAAGAACGCATGAAGCTCTCGGCAAAGGAAGCTTTTGCCCGGATACGGGAGGACATGGGCATCAAAAAAACTTATTCCAATCAGTATGCCAGGAAGATCATGACGGTCCGGTACAGCATCGACGCCCTGGGCTATAATAAATATCTGTCGGCGGTGGTATCCAAAGATGTCTCTGAGGATACGGTCATGCTGATCGAAGAGGGATCCGATGATCTGAAGGGCGTGCAGGTAGTTTCTGAGTCTACCCGTTACTACCCCAATGCTTCCACGGCAGCCCATGTGCTTGGCTACCTGGGAGAAATCTCAGATGACAAGAAGGAAGAATATGAGAAGAAGGGATATTCCAGCGATGAACTGATCGGACAGTACGGCATTGAACAGAAGTACGAGTCCTCTCTTAAGGGGAAGGATGGTACAAAGACAGTACAGGTTAATGCCAGTGGAGAAACGGAGAAGGTGCTTTCTGAGACAAGTCCCCAGAAGGGAAAGGATGTCTATCTGACCCTGGATCTGAGCCTGCAGAAAGCGGCGGAAAGCGGACTGTCCAAGACGATCAATGCCATGCGCTACGGCGGCACGGTGACCAGCAAATACGGCAGTTCGTCACCTTCTGAATCGGCGCCTAATGCCAAGAGCGGTGCCATTGTTGCCATTGATGTTAAATCGGGTGATGTGCTGGCCCTGGCCAACTATCCCAGCTTCAATCCCAATCTCTTTGCGGAGGGAATCAGCTCTGCAAACTGGAACAAGCTGCAGAGCAGCAATCCGAGAGATCCGCTGGCGGCATCGCCGCTCTACAACATGGCCACCATGAGTACCGTGCAGCCCGGATCGACCTTCAAGCCGGTGACCGCAACGGCGGCACTGGAGTGTGGTCTGAACCCGAATGCTTACCTGACAGATGCGGGTTATATTAAGCTGGGCGGACAGACTTTTGCATGTGTCATGTGGAATCTTTACAAGAAGAATCATGGTTCTCTGAACATGTATCGTGCCATCGGCGTCTCCTGCAACTATTATTTCTATGATATTGCTACGAACAAGGACTGGGCCAACGGCGGTACGCTGGGATACAAAAAGAAAATATCCTGGAAGACCATCACCAACTATGCCAAGCAGTATGGACTTGGAAAGCCCACCGGCATCGAGCTGGATGAAGCGACGGGTCTGGTGCCTTCTGAGAAGCATAAAATCAATGCTGAGAAGACCCAGCTGAAGTACCAGCTGCAGGCAGCTGCAGAGGAATACTTCAAGAGCGATGTTGTCAAGAATTCCGAACAGTTAAATCGGAATATCGATGGCATCGTCAGCCTGCTGACCAAAAAGAATCTTAGCTGGGACGAGCTGGTGGACAAGACACTCCCCGGCTACGGCATCAAGAAGAGCAAATGCGATAAGGTGGGACAGCTTGTTCTCTATACCTATTATCCCGAATCCAAGTGGACGACGGCAGACACGTTCAATATCTGTATCGGACAGGGTGATAATTCGTATACGCCGCTGCAGATGTGCAATTATATTGCCACGCTGGGCAACAAGGGGCTGCATCATCAGGTCAGCATCGTAAAGAGCGTCCAGGGAAAAGGCAGTACGAAAAAGAAAAAAACAAGCCGGGTGAAAGTATCCAGCAAGCGGTATTTCAGCGAGGTCCTGCAGGGCATGTACTATGTAGGGAACAACCAGGAGAGTACCGTTTCTAAATACTTTAAGAATCTGGATGTCAAGGTGGCTGCCAAGACAGGAACGGCCGAACGGCAGGGCAAGGTGAACCCCAAGTCAGAGGTGAGCTATATCCGGCAGCACTTGTCGCAGATTAACAGCAGTTTGTCCTGGAGCCGTGTCAAAAAGGAAATGAACCGTCTGATGAAGACCTATCCGGATACCTATCAGAGTGAAGATACGGCGGTACGCCGCGCTGTTATCAATCTCAGTCATGGCAAGGTCGATACGGATGATCTGGATCGTTACAAGAGTGATTATGACAACTTCGCATGGGTAGTTGCGCTGGCTCCCTATGACGATCCGCAAATTGCGGTTTGTGTCATGGTACCGCAGGGTGCCACGGCGGCCAATGCCGCGCCTGCTGTCAAAGAGGTCATCGGTGCTTACTTTGACAAGAGCAAGAAATACAGCAGCTACAGCAATACGACAGGAATCACCGGAACATCGGGATCCGGTGCAGGGAGCAGTACAGGTTCGGACAATACAGGAAGCGCTGCGACGACGAATACGGCAGATACGCAGCAGTAGAGAGGATTGGAGAGATGGGAAAGGTATATGCGATTACTTCCGGCAAGGGAGGGACGGGCAAGACCATGTTCGCTGTCAACATGGGTGCTATGCTCGCCATGGACGGTCATAAGGTTGTGCTCCTTGACATGGACATGGGACTTCGCAACATCGATCTTTATCTCGGACTGGAAAACAAGGTGGTCTATAATCTGATGGATGTTCTGAGCGGATTGTGCCGGATTCGTCAGGCGCTGATTAAAGATCGCCGCTTTGGGGACCGTCTCTATCTGATTTCGGCCAGCCCCGGAAGGGATACACGTGACATTACGCCGATGCACATGCAGGTGCTCTGCGACAAGCTGAAGAAAAAATTTGACTATATCATCATCGATGCACCGGCCGGTCTGGGCGATGGGCTGACGCTTTCCGTGGCGGCCGCCGACAGTGCGGTGATCATCACGGAGGCGGAAGCTGCTTCTGTGCGGGATGCGGATACGGTGGACAGGGAACTGCAGAAGATGGGTATCCGGGAGCGGATCTGCATTGTCAATAAAGTGCATGGAGATCTCGTTACCATCGGCGCCATGCCGGGACTTTCTACGGTCTCCCGGGGCATGCGTCTGCAGATCGAGGGCGTTATTCAGTATGATGACAATATCTATCTGTCCTGCAATAAGGGTGTTCCCATCGTTATGAAGAAGGAGACCTACATCGAAAAGAATTTCCGAAAAATTCTAAAACGAATTCTCGCTGCCGGCAGTCAAAGGCAGAATGATATCAATAAGCACGAATAAGCATACACACTGACTTATAAGCACAAGCTGGAATCGAAATGAGCGCTGCTAGAACTGCACCACTTTGCTGTGTGCGGCGATATTGATGATGAAGCCGACAGCCATCATGTTGGCCAGAACGGAGGAACCGCCATAGCTGACAAAGGGAAGTGTGATGCCGGTGACCGGCATGATGCCCATGGTCATGGCGATGTTTTCGAAGATCTGGAAGGTGAACATAGCGATAAAGCCTATGACGATCAGGGAGCCGTAGGCATCACTGCACTGCTTGACAACCTTCATGGCAGCGTAGATAAAGAAGGAATAGGCTGTGATGACGATGGCACCGCCGATGAATCCAAGCTCCTCGATGATGACTGAGAAGACAAAGTCGGAATTGCGCACCGGAAGGAATTTGAGCCCTTTCTGGGTACCATGAAAGAGTCCCTTGCCAAAGAAACCGCCGGAGCCGATGGCCACCTTCGACTGCCATACCTGATAGTTGGCACCGATGGAGAGGTTGTCAGGATGCAGAAAGGCGTTGATACGCTCTTTCTGGTGGGCAGCCATGAAATTGTAGCCCACCGGAACCAGCAGGGCGACAACAGCCAGCCCTTTGGCAAAGAGCGAGCCGCGGATGCCGGCGTAGAAAATCATGATAAGCCACATGGCCATAAAGACCAGGGCACTGCCCAGATCCTCTTTGAGGACGATGGCGATGAAGGGGGCGCAGTACAGCAGCGCCTTGAGAACACCGGTCAGATAACGCAGTTCTTCTTTATGGTTCACCAGGTATTTGGCAAAGAGCAGCACAAACGTAATCTTAACGATTTCCGATGGCTGGAAGGTGGTGAAGCCCAGGTTGATCCAGGACCTTGCACCGTTAAGTTCAAGTCCCAGACCGGGCACATAGACCAGGAGAAGGAAGACCAGAGAACCGATATAGAGCCATTCTTCTATATCGGCAAAGGCCGTGTAGCTGATATTGGCGATGATAACCACCAGAATAAAGCCCAGCACGTAGGCTGCGCTTTGAATCAGCACGGTATGGTCGGTGAAGGCGCCGTCCTCATAGGAAGTGGACACCATCATCATGATGCTGATGCCGGCTAAAAGGAGCGGCATCAGATAGAGCCGCTTGTCCACACCACGAAATGTCTTGCTAATATATCCTAAGATCTTCAATGTTTCCTCCGGGCTGAACCGCTTTGTTTAAACCTTTCAATCTTGACATCGCGACAGCACAACTATTATAATATCGCTGTATGATTATATCAAGTTTTTATTCATAGTAATACTGATACAGCTTTTCTTTCAATCACTTGAAATTGATTAGTTTACGACATACAAATTCGATTGGAAGGAGGTGTACATATGTCGATTATATCCATTATTGCCGTCGCAGCGGCGCTTGCCATCGGGATTCTGGCTGGTTATATTATTCGGAAGAATGTTGGAGAAAAGGCCATCGGAAGCGCAGAGACGAAGGCGAAGAACATCGTTCTGGATGCAGAGGCGCAGTCGGAGACCATCAAGAAGGAAGTTGCGCTGAAGGCGCAGGAAGAGGCCATCCGCTACAAGAACGAGGCAGAAAAGGAAATAAAAGAACGACGGAATGAAGTCTCCAAAGCAGAACGGAGAGTGAATCAGAAGGAAGAATCGGTTGACAAGAAACTCGACCATATCGAAAGAAAAGAACAAAGTATTACGGCAAAAGAACAAAATATAAACAACAAACTCAAGGACCTGGATCATCTTCATGAGAAACAGGTTGCGGAGCTGGAACGAATTTCCGGCTACACTACAGAGGAAGCCAAGAAGATTCTGCTTTCCGAGCTGGAAAGCGATATCCGGGCAGAAGGTTCGCAGATGATCCGCGATATCGAGACAAAAGCAAAGGACGAGGCAGACAAGCGGGCCAAAGAAATTATTGTCGGTGCGATTCAGCGCTGTGCAGCCGACCATGTGGCCGAGAGCACGGTTTCTGTTGTCAACCTGCCCAATGAAGAGATGAAGGGCAGAATCATCGGCCGGGAAGGCCGCAACATCCGTGCGCTTGAGACGCTTACAGGCATTGAATTGATCATTGATGACACGCCCGAGGCGGTGATCCTTTCCGGCTTTGATCCTGTGCGCAGAGAGGTTGCGCGGATTGCGCTGGAAAAACTGATCGTGGACGGAAGAATTCACCCGGCCAGGATCGAGGATATGGTGAACAAGGCAGAGAAAGAAGTCAACCGCAGCATCAAGGAGGCTGGCGAGCAGGCTACTTTCGATGTAGGTGTTCACAACCTGCATCCGGAGCTGGTTAAACTCCTGGGAAGACTCAAGTACAGAACATCGTACGGGCAGAATGTCCTCAAGCATTCCGAGGAAGTGGCTATGCTGGCCGGGCTGATGGCCAGTGAACTGGGGCTGGATCCCAAGCTGGCCAAGCGTGCGGGACTGCTTCATGACATCGGCAAGGCCGTTGACCATGAGCGGGAAGGAACTCATGTTGATCTAGGCATGGAGATTCTGCGGAAATACAAAGAGCCGCAGGCCGTCATCGATGCCATGTCGGCGCATCACGGAGACTATGAGGCCACTTCTATGGAAGCTGTTCTCATCGCTGCGGCGGATGCGCTTTCGGCCGCTCGTCCGGGTGCGCGCAGCGAAACGCTGGAGAACTATATCAAGAGACTTCAGAGCCTGGAGGAGATTGCCAATACGACCCCTGGCGTGGACCGATCGTATGCCATCCAGGCAGGCCGCGAGATTCGCATCATCGTGCAGCCTGACAAGGTGAAGGATGAGGAAATGCCTATGCTGGCCAGAGAAATCGCCAAGAAGGTGGAAGACGGACTGGATTATCCGGGTCAGATTAAAGTCAATATCGTAAGAGAGACCAGAGCTGTAGACTATGCCAAATAGGCTGCGGGCAACGGAAGAATCCACAGAGGGGCGGCGAAGCTGCCCCTTTGTTAACGAATAGAAAAGATTCGCCGGAATCTGTATCGGCAGAAGGGAAGAAAGATAAGAACGAGTGATGAGCATCTATCTGGATAACAGTGCAACAACGAGGCAGCATGAAGAAGTGACGAATTTGATGTGCCGTCTGATGCGGGAGGATTACGGCAATCCCTCATCGCTGCATCATATGGGACTGGCCGCTGAAAGACATGTCAAGCAGGCAAGGCGCAGCCTTGCACGTGCCGTGGGGTGTCGTGCTGAGGAGATTGTCTTCACATCCTGCGGCACGGAAAGTGATAATCTGGCGATTCGCGGTATCGCCGAGGCCAGGCGCCGCGCCGGGCGCAGACTGGTGACGACGGCGATCGAGCATCCGGCCGTGCTGGAGACTTTTGCAGCTCTGGAAAATGAAGGCTATGAAACATGCATTGTCGGCGTTGATAAAGAGGGATTTGTTGATCCGGATCGTCTGGCGGAAGCGGTAGACGAGGAAACGACCCTGATCTCCGTTATGCATGTCAACAATGAGGTGGGCAGCATTCAACCGCTTGCTGCGGTTGCAGAAAAAAAGAAAAACGCGCTGCTTCACAGTGACTGTGTGCAGAGTCTGGGTAAGCTGCCTATCCCTACGGAGGTGCTGGATCTGGCCAGCTTCAGTGCCCATAAAATTCACGGGCCCAAGGGCATGGGCGCATTGTATAAGGCGGGCAGCCTGCATATTATCCCTCAGCAGACCGGCGGCGGACAGGAGAAGGGTCTCCGCTCCGGAACGGAGAATGTGCCGGGCATAGCAGGCTTTGGCCTGGCGGCGTCCATGGCTGCAGAGAGCATGGATGAACGATGTACACAGATTGCGGCGATGCGGGACTATCTGCGCCGGGGGATCCTTGATGAAATTCCGGATGTGCGGATCAATACGCCTGATCATGATGCGGTCTGCTGTATTCTCAATGTTTCTTTCCTGGGGACGCGCGGTGAAGTGATTCTGCATACGCTGGAACAGCAGGGCATCTATGTTTCGACGGGATCTGCCTGCTCCTCGCATGCCAAGACGCGTGGCTCCCACGTGCTTCGCGCCATGGGCCTTTCCGGGGAGGCCATCGAGGGCGCCATCCGTTTCAGTCTGAGTGCCTATAACACGAAGGAAGACATCGAGCAGACAGTGGATGCGCTGAAGAAGGCAGTGCATCGCTTCCGGCATCTGGGCGGGTTTCGCTGATCGTCCGGCCTATGGATCAACTTCAACAGGGAAAGGTGGAACATCAATATGAACGAAAGAAATCTTTTTATCGTACGATTCGGTGAAGCGGCCCTAAAGGGGCAGAACAAGCCATATTTTGAAAAGCTGCTGGTAGAGAGGATACGCAAGCTTGTCAAGAGACTGGGATCCATCGAGGTCAGAAGAAAAGAGGGATTGATCTTTGTGCGGGCCGACAAGAGCATCCCGCAGGAGGATATTATTCGCGAGATCGGCAAGGTGTTCGGCATCGCCAGCATCAGTCCGGCCGTGGAGTGCCCTTCGGATCTGGAGGAGATCGGCAGGGCGGCGGTGGAGTATATGAATCGCCTGATTCAGGAGAAGGGCGTCAAAACCTTCAAGGTGGAAGCCAAGCGCGCCGACAAGAGCTTCCCTGTCAAGTCTCCTGATATCGCTAAAAAAGTGGGCGCCAGCGTCCTCAAGGGTTGCAAGGTGCTGAAGGTGGATGTTCATGATCCGGATGTGCATCTTTTCGTTGATCTGCGTCGGGATGTAACGTACTTGTACCAGCAGAAAATCAAAGGCCTCGGCGGCCTTCCGCTGGGAAGCAACGGCAAGGGACTGGTTCTTCTCTCGGGCGGGATCGATTCTCCCGTTGCCGCCTGGATGATGGCACGGCGCGGCATGCAGATCGAGGCGGTTCATTACCATTCCTATCCCTATACCTCGGAGCGTGCACAGGAAAAGGTCGAAGAACTGGCCGGCATTCTTGCGGTATACTGCAGCCGCTTCAAGATGCACGTGATCAATATGCTGCCTATTCAGGAGCAGATTGCGGCGCACTGCCCGGCGGAGGAAATGACCATTCAGCTGCGGCGGTTCATGATGCGGGTCGGGGAAAAGATCGCTGCCAAAAATGACTGCAGCATGCTGGTTACCGGAGAAAGCCTGGGCCAGGTTGCCAGCCAGACTGCGGAAGCGCTGTGTGTCACCGATGCCTCTGTAACGATGCCGGTGATGCGGCCGCTTATCGCTATGGATAAGACGGAAATCATGGATCTGGCCAGACACATAGGCACCTATGAAAAATCCATCGAGCCCTATGAAGACTGCTGTACGGTCTTTCTGCCCAAGCATCCTCTGACCAAGCCCAGACTGGATCGTATCGAGCGTTCCGAGGCCGGACTGGATGTGGAAAGGCTCATCAGTGAGGCGGTGGAATCCGAGGAGACCATCGACATTTATCCTCGCATAGATTAAGAAAATATAACTTTTTTCCTTATGCCGACTTATGGTATAGTAAAAAGACAAAAGCTACTGGATCGTATTCTTCGTCTCTGCGTCCTCTGCGGAGAGAAGGAAAGGAGACTTATGTCCATGCATATTGTTGTCTGCGCCAAACAGGTGCCTGACACAAGTGAAATCAAGATTGACAGTAAGACAGGGTCGCTGCTGAGAGAAGGCGCACCGAGCATTCTCAACCCGGATGATGCGCATGCCTTGGAGACTGCCTTGTCCATTAAGGACACCTATCCGGATGCCCGTGTTACGGTTCTCACCATGGGGCCGGCACAGGCAAAGGATGTGCTTATCGAAGCCATCGCCATGGGTGCCGATGACGGCGTTCTGGTCAATGACAGCCGCCTTGCCGAATCGGATACATGGGCTACGGCCTACGCTTTGGCGTGTGCAGTGAAAAAGCTGGCACCGGTGGATCTCCTGCTGACAGGACGCCAGGCGTCTGACGGCGTAACGGCGCAGGTGGGACCTGAGCTGGCCGAGCAGCTGGACATGCCGCAGGCTACCTGCGTTGATGCCCTGGAATCCATTGAGGAGGGCGGCAAGGTGCAGGTGCATGTTATGACCGATCAGGGACATGCTGTGATGCGGCTGCCGCTTCCGGCACTTTTGACGGTGACAGCAGAAATGAACAAGCCGCGGTACATGTCCATGGCGGGAATTTTCAGAAAGAACAAGCCCATCCAGGTGTGGAATGCGGAAGAAGCCGGCATTGATCCCGACTGCGTCGGACTGGCGGCTTCGATGACCAAGGTGATCGATACCTATCAGCCTCCCCGCGGACGCGGCGGCAGGATGATTCCGGCAGACGATACCGATGAGGCGGTATCGGAGCTGCTGGTAGAACTCAAGGAACTGCAGACGATTTAACGGGAAGGCAGGAAAATATACCATGACACAGGCATGCAAAGATATTTGGGTGTTCGCCGAGACGAAGGACGGCGGACTTTCAGAGGTTTCGCTGGAACTTCTGGGTGCTGCCAAGGCGCTGGCCGGCCAGAAGGGCGGCGGCATGAAGGTCGCTGCGCTGATCCTGGGCGAAGACACCGCACAGGCGGCAGAGGAGGCCTTCTGTTACGGCGCCGAGATTGCCTATACTATTGACAGTCCGCTACTGAAGACGTACTCGACCGATGCTTATACGAAGGCTGTCTGCCAGGCGGCAGAGGCGTATCAGCCGGAGATTTTCCTTTTGGGAGGCACCCTGCTTGGAAGAGATCTGGCACCTCGGGTCGCTGCCAGGCTGCATACGGGGCTGACAGCTGACAGTACGCATCTTGAGATGCAGGACGGCATTCTCGTGATGACCAAACCGGCCTACAGCGAAAATATGATGTCGAAGACAGTTTGCGAGACAGCCAGGCCGCAGATGGCCACGGTGCGTCCGGGTGTTGTGACCAGGAATCCGTATGTGGCGAATGCTTCCGGTGAACGGATTGCGATAGAACCTGCGCTTTCTCCCGGTGATATTCGAACTGAGGTCGTAGGTACGCACCAGGAAGAGCAGAAGGTGCCGCTTGCTGATGCCGATATCGTTATCGTCGGCGGACGGGCCGTCGGCGGCAAGAAGGGCTTTCGGATGCTGCAGGAGCTGGCGGACAAGGTGGGCGGTGCCGTCGGCGCAACCCGCGTTACCATCAATGCGGGATGGGCAGGTCAGTCCATCCAGATCGGCCAGACAGGCATCAACGTAGCACCGCGGCTACTGATTGTCTGCGGCGCTTCCGGAGCGCTGCAGTTTACGGCCGGTATTCTCAATGCAGATACCATTGTGGCGATTAATAAGGATCCCAATGCTCCCATCTTCGAGGTGGCGGATTTCGGGATTGTCGGCGATATCTTTGATGTGGTACCGTCCCTGATCCGGCAGTGGGATGATGCGGAGGAACTGTTCTACGCCAGCAAGCAGAAACACTAGCCTGCAGTATAGTGAAAGACGGAAAGACGGCATTCCTGCTTTGGGGATGCCGTCTATAAACGAGAGGAGGTACCGTTGAGTCTGACCAGGGAAGCAAGGGAATATTTCAAGAAGGATCTTTTCGCCACCAAGGTGACCGGCGTGGTGATTGAGGAGGCTGATGTCAATATGGCGCGCTGTTCGCTTGCACTGACGCCGGATCATATGAATGCCCTCTCGATCCCCATGGGCGGCGCAATCTACACCCTGGCGGATCTGACATTTGCCATCGCTTCCAATATCGGCGGCATACCAACGGTTACAATGACATCAGAGATTACCTTCCGCAAACCGTCGAAAGGCAGAAAGCTCTATTCATCTACAGAGATGTTGTCTGACGACGGCAGGGACTGCTGGTTTCTGATCACCATCACGGATGATGAGAATATTCACGTGGCGGATGTGAAGATGCACGGACGCCGGCTGCAAAAGAAGCAGAAGGAAGGCAATTTGACGGAGAAGAACGATGGATTTTCAGCTTAATCGACGGCAGCAGCTTGTCAGAAAAATGGTGCGGGCGTTTGCAGACCGTGAAGTGCGGCCGCATGCAGCGGAAGTCGATGCAAATCACCGCTTTCCGGTGGAGAACGTAGAGAAGATGGCCGCTTACGGCATGATGGGCATACCATTTCCCAAGACCTATGGCGGTGCGGGCGGCGATTATATTTCCTACGCCGTTGCCATCGAGGAGCTGTCGCGGGCCTGTGCCACGACGGGCGTCATCTGTGCGGCACATACGCTTTGTACGTGGCCTATTTATACCTACGGCACCGAGCAGCAGCGCAGGCACTATCTGCCGGATCTTCTGGCGGGGCGCAAGCTGGGCGCTTTTGCCCTGACAGAACCGAATGCAGGCACCGATGCGGCGCGGCAGCAGACCAAAGCAGTGTTAGACGGGGATGCGTGGGTGCTCAATGGAGCCAAGACCTTTATTACCAATGGCGGCTATGCCGACGTGTTTCTGGTCATGGCTATGACCGACAAGAGCAAGGGCAATCACGGGATCACGTCGTTTCTGGTGGAAAAGGGCGATCCCGGATTTTCTATCGGCAAGACAGATATCAAAATGGGCGTCTGCGGCTCATCGATGACCGATCTGGTGTTTCATAACTGCAGGATCCCCAAGGACAGAATGCTGGGGGAGCTGGGCAAGGGCTTTAAAGTGGCCATGTCCACCCTGGACGGCGGCAGGATCGGCATTGCGGCACAGGCGATCGGCATTGCCCGCGAAGCTTTCGATCAGACCGTCAGCTATCTGCGTTCGCGCAAGCAGTTCGGACGGCCGCTTGCCAAGATGGAGGCGCTTCAGTTTGAAATGGCGGAGATGGCGACGCAGATTGAAGCGGCACAGCTCTTGATCTACAAGGCGGCTGACCGCAAAGACAAGGGCCTTTCCCATACGAAGGAAGCTTCGATGGCCAAGCTCTTTGCTTCAGAGACGGCTATGCATGTGACCACCAAGTGTGTCCAGTTCCATGGCGGCTATGGCTATACCAAGGAGTTCCCCATAGAACGGATGATGCGTGATGCGAAGGTAACAGAAATTTATGAAGGCACTTCCGAAGTACAGAAGATGGTGATTGCTGCGGCGGTGCTGTAAGATAAGGGGAGAAAAAATGACATTTCGTGTGCTGGTCTGTGCTAAGCAGGTGCCCGATACGGAGAAGATCAAGATCGATCCTAAAACCGGATCCCTGCAGAGGCATGGTGCGCCGGTAAAAATGAACCCGGATGATGCGCATGCGCTGGAGGCGGCGCTTGCGATCAAAGATGCTGTTAAGGATACTACCGTCAGCGTCCTGTCGATGGGCCCTCGCCAAGCCGAGGATATGCTTTTTGAATGTCTTGCCATGGGTGCCGACCATGCGGTCCTGGTATCCGATAAGGCGCTGGCCGAGTCGGACACCTATGCGACATCCTATGTGCTGACCTGCGCACTTCAGAAGATGGGCGCCTTTGATTTGATTTTGTGTGGCAGCAAGGCGCAGGATGGCGAAACGGGACAGGTAGGGCCGGAGGTTGCGGGCCGGCTTGGCATCCCGCAGGTGAGCTTTGTGGATCAGATGGAGGTGGAACCGGATGGCAGGCACCTCCTGGTGCGGCGTCCCTATAGGAGGGGCCATGAGATGGTGCGCGTGAAGATGCCCTGCCTCCTCACAGTGAGCGGCGCGCTCAACGTGCCGCGGTTCATGTCGATTCCCCGGATCTTCGAAGAGAATCCGGATCTTTGCGTATGGGATGCCGTGCAGGCCGGTGTGGATCCGGAAAAGGCCGGACTGCAGGCTTCTCCTACCCGTGTGATAGATTCCTTCGCACCCGAAAAAGGCGGTGCAGGAGTTATGATCAAAGGGGACAGTGAACAGGAGACAGCGGCTCTCCTGCTGGCCCAGCTCAAAAAGATCCATGCAATCTAGTGGAGAAGGAAATGGAGAAGGAAAAGAAAGATAAGCCGGGCGATATCGTTATCGTGGCAGAATATGATCAGGAGGGGCCTGTTGAGGTCACAAGAGAGCTGGTGGCTGCGGCCTGTGGTCTGGCGGCTGACGGACAGGATGTGACGGTTCTTCTTTGCGGCAGTGCCGTGGCGCAGCATGCCAAGGCCTGCTTTGCCCTGGGAGCAGACAGGGTCTGCCTTGCAGAGCATCCGGCGCTTGCTTCCTACAGCAGCGAAGGCTATGCGCGTGCCACTGTGCAGGCGCTGCGGCAGATCGATCCGGAGATTGTGCTCTTTGGAGCCACTTTTCGCGGGATGGATCTTGCCCCGCGGGCTGCGGTCGAACTGGGTACCGGCCTGACGGCAGATGCTGCCCGGCTCCGGGTGCATGATGGACTGCTTTATGCGACGAAGCCGGCGTTTGGTGAGAATATGATGGCTACCATTGTCTGCGAGACGAAACGCCCGCAGATGGTGACGGTCCGCCCGGGGGTGATGCGTCCTGCAGAGGCTGATCATCAGGCAGAAGGGGAAGTCCTCTGCCTGACGCCTGTTATCGATGAGACAGCGATCGGGACGGAAGTGGCGGAGACCATCGAAGATGCCGGTGCAGATACCGGTCTGGCGCAGGCAGATGTCATCGTCTGCGGCGGCCGGGGACTGGGAGAAGCAGACGGCTTTGATCTGCTGAAGCAGCTGGCGGAAAAGGCCGGCGGCGTTGTGGCTGCCACCCGTGCCGCCGTGGATGCCGGTTGGGTGCCGAAAAGCATGCAGATCGGGCAGACCGGCGTCACGGTGCGGCCGAAGCTGTTCATCGCATGCGGTGTATCCGGTTCGCTGCAGTTTACGGCGGGCATGGAGGATGCTGATGTGATCGTGGCCATCAACGAGGATCCCTCGGCCCCTATCTTTGAGACGGCGGATTATGGTATCGTGGGCGATTTATATGATGTGGTGCCTGCGCTGATTCGCCAGTGGGACGATGCCCAGGCGCTGCTTGACGAGCTTAGCGAAGCGGCTGATCTGCCCGTTGAACGGCAGCGCTAAACGCTGCTTTGTGTACAGGTTAAAAAGGAGAACGGGAATGACGAAATCGGTACAGACAAAGACGGAAGACAGTATTCTGGCGATACGGAAGGCGATCGATGTCTTTGCAGAGGATGAAAGCGACGACCATTTCGAGACGGTGGTTGACTGCATCATGGAAGCAGCCTTCATGGACGCTGAGGTGCTGATGCCGGTGGATATTCCTCAGGAGACGATGGAGAAGCTCGAGGAAGATCCTGCGGATCAGACGCAGCTGACAGTGGCTGACGGGGAAGACCCCGGCTTTATTGTCAAGACACTCGAAGATGATGACGGTGAGGCATGGGTTCCGGTTTTCACCTCTGAGGAGGAGGTGGACAAGGGAGATGCCACCTCAAGAGTCAGCGACAGCATTGCATCGATCATTTTCTATGTAACCGGGGAGGATGATCTGGCGGGTATTGTGATCGACCCCTGGCATGATGGCGGTTTTGTACTGCCGCGGGAAATCATGGAAGCTATGCGGGAAGGCCTTGAAGACTTTGCCGAGGAAACGAAGATCCTCCTGCTGGAGGGAGATATCACCCGCCTTGAGGTGGATGCCATCGTCAATGCGGCTAACAATACGCTGCTTGGCGGCAGCGGCGTGGATGGTGCCATTCATCGCGCTGCCGGACCTAAACTCCTGGAGGAATGCCGGGATCTGCACGGATGTCCCACCGGAGAGGCCAAGATGACCTGGGGCTACGATCTGCCGGCGGAGTATGTCATTCATACCGTGGGCCCCATCTATTCAGGAAGACCGGAGGAGGCGGATCTCCTGCGGTCCTGCTATATCAATTCACTGAATCTGGCATATGAGCATGAGCTTTTGAGTATCGCTTTTCCCTGCATCTCGACCGGCGTTTACGGCTACCCCAAGGAGGAAGCGGCGCGCATTGCTGTGTCTGCTGTGGATGACTGGCTGGCGGATAAGGGAGATGAGGGCATCACGGTCATCTTCTGTACGCACAACCATGAGGATACGGTGATTTACCGGCGCATGATCCAGGAAATCACGGAAGAGGAGGACTGATGGACTATCGCGAACTGAAGATTCGGCTTCCGCGTGAGGCCCTGGAGGAAGCTACCTGGAAGCTGGCGGAGATGGGCATCACCTCGACGCAGATTGTCGACAACGCCATCGTCGATGAAATGATGGCAGAAAAGCAGGCGTATGCATGGGATTACATCGAGCCTGCTCTGGTGCAGGCCGATCGGACGCAGGATCCGCAGATCTGTGTCTATGTGGAGGAAAGCGAAGAAGGCCTGGCTTTGATGGCACAGGTCAAGCGTGCTTTTGCCGGCCATGCCATGGAGATGGAGATTGTCAGGGAACAGGACTGGGTGGACTCCTACAAGCGGCAGTTCAAGGTGCAGCCGCTGACGAGCCAGATTGTTGTTCGGCCGAGCTGGGAGCCGGAGGAAAAGGTACGCGCCGCCTTCGGCAGCGACAAGAAGATCATTGTTCTGGATCCGGGGATGGCTTTCGGGACAGGATCGCATGAGACGACCGCTTTGTGTGCTGCCTTGCTGGAAGAGCTCGGATGCAGCGGCAAACGGATACTTGATATCGGCACCGGCAGCGGCATTCTTGCTATGGCGGCGGCTGCCGAAGGGGCCGAGCGTGTGCTTGGCATTGATATCGATCCTACCGCATGTCAGGTGGCAGAGGAGAATATCCGGATCAACGGTATGCAGGACCGGGTAGAGATTTGCGAGGGTGATTTGGTGCAGGGTGTGGACTGGACGGCGGACATCGTGGTGGCCAATCTGATGGCCGATTTGATCTGCATGCTCAGTGCCCATGTTCCGGCGCATCTCTGCCCGGGTGGAATTTTTATTTCATCGGGGATTCTGATCGAAAAGAAGCAGGATGTCCTTGATGCTGTCCGAAAGGCAGGAATGGAAATCATGGAAATAAAAGAGAAAGGAGAATGGTGCGCGATCGCGGCTAAGTATGCATAGGTTTTTTGTGGACGCCTCTCAGGTTGTTGGTAAGAGCATCCTGATCGATGGCGAAGATGTCAGACATATTCGAAAGGTTCTGCGGCTTCGCCCCGGTGATGTCATCGAGGTTTCCGATTCCAGCAGCTGGGAATATCGATGCCGGATTGTCTCTGTGGAAGAGGATGCGGTGGAAGCTGTCATTGAAGACAAACAGCGGTTTGCCAGGGAACCTTCCTTAGAGATTACGCTCTATCAGGGCGTTCCCAAAGGGGACAGAATGGAGCAGGTGGTGCAGAAGTGTACCGAATTGGGCGTCGTGCAGATCGTCCCCGTATTTATGATGCGCAGTGTGGTGGCGGATAACGGTAAATACGGCAAAAAGATCATCCGTTATAATACCATTGCCCGGGAAGCAGCTAAACAATGCCGCAGGGGCATCGTCCCGGTGGTGACGGAGCCCATCTATCCCGATGATTTTTCAACGCTGGCGGATACCTACGATCTGATCCTTTTCCCCTATGAAAACGAGGAAAAGCGCACCATCAAACAGTGCCTGCGCGGACTGAAGGAAAAGCCGAAGCGGATCGCCATCATCGTCGGTCCGGAGGGCGGTTTTTCTGATGAAGAGGCCGGGCACATTCTTTTCTCCGGCGGGATCAGTGTATCCCTTGGCAAAACCATCCTGCGCACGGAGACGGCGGGTCCCGTGGCGGCGGCCATGTGCATGTACGAGCTGGAAATGCAATAGGAGAAACCATCATGGGCAAAGCATTGTATATCGAAGCGGCTGCGGGTATCGCCGGCGACATGCTGGTGGCAGCGCTGCTGGATCTTGGCGCCGATCGGGAAAAGCTTGTCAAGGTGCTGGATTCTCTTCCGCTGGATGGATATGAGATTGAAATTTCACAAGTGAAGAAAGCTGGTCTGGCCTGCTGCGATTTTCATGTGATTCTCCGGGAAGAAAATCACGATCACGATATGGCCTATCTGCATGGCGAACGAAGCCCCGGGGCGGATCTGCATGCAGCGGCCGAACACGCCGGCCAGGCGCATGAACATCATCACAGCCATGAACACGATCATGATCACGAGCACCATCAAAGCCATGAGCATGATCACGATCACGAGCACCATTACGGGCATGTGCACCGCGGCCTGCGGGAGGTGACGGCGATCCTTGAGGGCGCCGCTCTGACCGACGGAGCACGGTCGCTTGCAAAGAAGATGTTCGATATTCTGGCAGAGGCCGAGGCAAAGGCTCACGGTGTCCCCCGTGAAGAGGTTCACTTTCATGAGGTCGGTGCGGTGGATTCCATTGTCGATATCGTCGCTATTGCAGTATGCATCGATGATCTCGGCATAAGGAGGGCCTTTGTGCCTTCTCTCAGTGAGGGAAGCGGTACCGTACGCTGTCAGCACGGCATCCTGCCGGTGCCGGTGCCTGCCGTGGCCAATATTGTCGAGCGGTATCAGATTCCCATGCGGCCTCTGGGTGTCGACGGCGAATTTGTAACACCTACCGGTGCGGCGGCTGCGGCGGCGCTTCGAACCGATGCTGCCTTGCCGGCTTCCTATTGTGTGGAGAAAATCGGCATGGGTGCCGGCAAACGGGAGTATGCCGTGGCCAGTATTTTGCGCGTGATGCTGATTTCGCTGGATGAAGAGAAGCGGGAAACAGAAGACCAGGTAGTCTGTCTTGAAACCAATATTGATGACGGCACCGGGGAGATGCTGGGCAGCGCTATGGAGACGCTGCTTGCGGCGGGTGCCAGGGATGTGTTTTTCACGCCGATTTATATGAAGAAAAACCGGCCGGCGGTGAAGCTGACCGTTCTTTGCACACCGCCGCAGACAGCGGAGATGGAGCGCATTCTCTTTGCATGTACAACCACCATCGGCGTGCGCAGACGCAGCGAGCAGCGTACTGTGCTGGCGCGTCGGGAAGAGGCAAGAGAAACGCCGCTGGGGGAGATTCTCTTTAAAGTCTGCCGTCTGCCCGGCGGCACAGAGCGGGCCTATCCGGAATATGAAAGCGTGCGGGCTGCTGCAGAGCAGGCGGGCATCGTCTTTGAAGAAGCGTATCGGAGAATTCTTTCCGGCATGGAGTGATTCCTGCAAAGGAAGACAGGCGTCGTGCCAAGCGCCTGTCTTCCTTTGCAGGGGCAGTACATCTGCCCATCTGCATTTTATCATCTGTGCCGGCTGCCGTGGGTTAAGAGGCGTGGAAATGTCGATATGGAGCGTGGATTTCCCTATGGTCTTGTTCGCTGCATGCTGCCGGGTCAGAATTTCCTCTTTTCTTCATCATGCGGTTTGTGATGTGGCTTTTTTTTGCAGGAAGCCCTTTTCTCTGCCATTTCCGGCTTGCGCTGCAGGGGTTTTTATAGTAAGATATTGTGGTGCTTTTATGGAGTACGCTATTCTTTATTTTTCACATCGGATGGCGCACGCAAGGTGCCGGCACCGGGGAATAAGCCACTCTGGACGGTTTCAGCGGATTGTTTGCCGCCGGTGGATGAACAAAACCAGGAGGAAGAAAATGGCAGTCGTATCAATGAAACAATTACTGGAAGCAGGTGTCCATTTCGGTCACCAGACCAGAAGATGGAACCCGAAGATGGCACCTTACATCTTCACCGAGAGAAACGGAATTTACATCATCGATCTGCAGAAGACCGTGCATCTGATTGATGATGCTTATAACTTCATGAGAGAGGTTGCCGAGGCTGGCAAACCGATCCTGTTTGTCGGCACCAAAAAGCAGGCACAGAATGCGATCTATGATGAAGCTGTACGGTGCGGCGAATACTATGTCAACCAGAGATGGCTGGGCGGCATGCTGACCAACTACAAGACGATCTCCAAGAGAATCAAGAGGCTGGCAGATATCGAGACGATGGAAGAAGACGGTACCTTTGAGAAGCTGTCCAAGAAAGAAGTTCAGAATCTGCGTCGTGAGCATGACAAGCTGCAGAAGTTCCTGGGCGGCATCCGTGATATGAAGGGCATGCCGGGTGCTATGTTCATCGTGGATCCCAAGAAGGAAAGAATTGCCATCAAGGAAGCCAAGATTCTTGGTATTCCGGTGATCGGCATCGTGGACACCAACTGTGATCCCGATGATGTTGACTATATCATTCCTGCCAACGATGACGCCATCCGTGCTGTCAAGCTGATTGCTTCCTGCATGGCCGATGCTGTCCTGGAAGGCAAGCAGGGCGAGAGCATGGCGGAGGCAGAAGAAGCCGACGAGGCAGAAGAAGCCGAAACCGGCGCTGGGGAAACGTTGGAAGAAGCAGAAGCTGAAAAGACGGAGGAGGTATCCGAGTAATGGCGATCAAAGCAGCACAGGTAAAGGAACTGCGTGAAATGACCGGCGCAGGCATGATGGATTGCAAGAAGGCCCTGGTAGAGACCGACGGTGATATCGATAAGGCCGTTGACTATCTGAGAGAAAACGGGATCATGAAGGCACAGAAAAAGTCCGGAAGGATTGCTGCCATGGGTCTTGTGAAGACGGCGTTTGCAGCCGATGGAAAAGCGGCAGCTATGGTTGAGGTAAACTCTGAGACCGACTTCGTTGCCAAGAACCAGGAGTTCATCGATTTTGTACAGGGACTTGCAGATCTGGCACTGGTCAGCGACGCCAAGGACATGGATGAATTCATGGCGCTTTCCTATGAGGATGGTACTGTTAAGGATGCACTGAACAATAAGATTGCTACGATCGGCGAGAATATGAACATCCGCAGGTTCGTCAAGCTGGCTGAGGACGGTGTGGTTTACACCGGTTATATCCATGGCGGCGGCACCATCGGCGTTATCGTCGGTCTTGCGACAGAGGCTTCTGCCGAAGAAATCCAGTCTGTCGGCAAGGATGTGGCTATGCAGGTCGCTTCCATGAATCCCAGGTTCCTGGATGAGACAGAGGTCGATCAGGACTACCTGGATCATGAGAGAGAGATTCTCCGCGCTGAGGTTCTCAATGAGGGCAAACCGGAAAAGATCGTTGACAAGATTGTCGATGGCAAGATCAAGAAGGAGCTCAAGGAAGTATGCCTCGTGGATCAGAAGTTCGTCAAAAACGGCGATCTGAGCGTCCAAGAGTATGTGGAGGAATCCGCCAAAGCGATCGGCAAGGACATCAAAGTGGCCAGCATGGCCAGATATGAGGTTGGCGAGGGACTCGAAAAGAAGGAAGAGGATTTCGCCGCAGAGGTCGCTGCGCAGATGAATAAATAGGGCATGCGTACTGCATAGAATGTAAAAGCATCGGGGGTCTTTGACCACCGATGCTTTTTCTTAGAAAACAGCAGGGCTGGAAGATATAAAGGAACTGCCGAACAAGGGGGTATCTTGGATGGATGAATTTACTGACAAGTGCCGCATCATCGAGGAAATCCTGGCTGACAGGGGCTATCCCAAAGAGCTGGGCACCATGATTGCCCGGGAGCTGGGTACGCCATCAACGATGAACAGAATGATTGCCTATCTGCTTTCTGCAGAACCGGGCAGCGCCGAAGAGATCGTGGATGAAATGCTGGCCATCATCGCTGATCGGGACAAATGGAGGGAAAAGAAAATCAATGAGTACTATAACTGGAGATCTATCAACTCATGAAGAAGGATACAAAAACCATGGAGACAGCGGCAGAGAGAGGCTCTGCAGCCCGGAAAAGGGTGATCATTTGGGGTGCCGGTCAGGCCGGTGCCATGATGCTGCAGTGGCTTCCGCACGATTGTGAGATGCTCTGTTATGTGGACAGCAGCAAGAGAAAACAGGGCACGCAGTGCATGGGCTATCCGGTAGTTTCCATAAAGGAGGCGCTGGATCTTGCACCGGAGGAAGTCTATATTGCCGTGCTGAACAAAGAAGCGGAAAGTGAGTTGATACGGCAGCTGCGCGATGACGGATTCGCCGGTGCGGTTGTGCCGGCAGGCTGGTTTCGTGACAGACAGGATCTCAGACTGGCTGCTTTACGTTTGTATGCAGAAGAAATCAAAAGGCGGCATGTGCCGGGTGCGCTGGCGGAGCTGGGCGTATATCAGGGCGCTTTCGCTGCGGAGATCAACCGGGTTCTTCCTGCTAGGAAACTGTACTTGTTCGATACCTTTGCAGGCTTTGATGCGGATGATCTGGCAATCGAAGAAAAAACAGCCGATGGCGGCAGGATACCCGTCGTTGGAGCAGGCCGGCAGGCGGATTTTTCCGATACGGATGAGAATTGTGTAAGAAACAGCCTGCCGCATCCGCAGCAGGCTGTTTTCGTCAAGGGACGCTTCCCGGAAAGTCTGGAGCAGATGCCCTCCATCTGTGAAATGCATTTTGCGCTGGTAAGCCTGGATCCTGACCTCTATGCCCCTACGAAGAGCGGACTGGCTTTTTTCTATCCGCGGATGAGTCCGGGCGGTGCCATTCTCATTCACGATTACAACAGCATGCAGTTTCCGGGAGTAGGACGCGCTGTCAGGGAATTCTGCAGCGCCAGCGGAACCTTTGTGCTGCCTCTGCCCGATCTGCACGGTACCGCGCTTCTCCTTAAATCCGAACGCTAGCGTGCTGCATCATATAGTTTCGTATAGCTGCACTGCAGGCGGTTTACGGTATCGCATTGAAAATTCTAGCGTGCCGCACCTTCCCGCAGCGCGCGCACGACAGGGAGTTCCCTGCCGCTGAGGAAACGAATCAGTGAGCCGCCGCCGGTACAGATATAGGAGACCTTTTCAGTGATGCCGTATTTAGCGGAGGCGGTGATGCTGTCGCCGCCGCCGACTACGGTGAAAGCCTGTGTCGTACCGAGGGCATGCCAGACTGTACGGGTCCCGGCCTCGGATGGCGCTTCTTCGAAGATGCCCATCGGGCCGTTGACAAAGACGGTGGCCGCCTGTTGAATCTGCTGCGCATAGTGCGCTGCGGCAGATGCACCGATGTCGATGGCGGGTGCCTCTTTGGGGAAGGCATCGACGGGTGCCTCCCGGCGCATACCTTCAAGGACACAGGCCAGATCCTCGGGCAGGACAATGCGTTCACTGTACTTGTTCAGAAGCTCTCTGCCGGTTTGAATGAACTCGTCCAGTCCGGCTTTGTGAATAATATTGCGGCTGGCTTCTCCGATGTCCGTACCGCGGGCAAAGAGGAGAATATTTGCTACGAGGCCGCCGGTCAGGATTTTATCTGCGATATTTTTTTCAAGGACGCTGTCCATCATCAGAAAGGCATCCGCCACCTTGGCACCTCCAAGCAGGAAAACGCAGGGGTGTTTGGGCGATTCCATCATCTCGGAAAGAATGCAGTATTCCTTTTCGAAAAGACGTCCCATTGCACTGGGAAGAAGCTGCTCAAAACCGGCGAGTGAAGGCTGGTCTCTGTGCGCTGCGGCAAAGGCATCGCATACGTAGAGATCACCCAGCGGCGCGAGTTTTTGCACCAGCAGCGTCTTTGCCTGCTCATCATGAGAAAGATGCAGGCTGCGTTCGAACAGAGTTTGCTCCTCTGCCAGAAATCTGACGTTATCCAAAAGGAGGATCTCCCCATCCCGCAGAGATTTGATTTGTTCCTGTGCATAAGGACCGCAGACATCTTCGATGAAGCGGACCGGCCGCTGCAGGAGTGCAGTCAGAACTGCGGCATGGGGGCGGGTGGTGTAATAGTTCTTGTATTCGATATCGCTTCCCTGGTGGGCCATAAGAACCACGCGGGCGCCCTTGTCAGAAAGCTCACGGATGGTTGGCACGCAGGCTTCGATTCTGGCCGTGCTCTTCAATGTGCCGGTTTCCCGGTCGACGGGCTGGTTGATGTCAATCCGGCAGAGCACGGTCTTATGGCGAACATCGAAGTCATCCAAGGTATGAATCCCAAATTTCATAAGATCTCCTTTTTCTGTTCTAATAAATTTATTTGAACATGGTCTTGAATTTGCCGATACCAAGATATTGATTGGTAGCAGCGGTGCCTTCTTCACGGGTTAACTGCATTTTGCAGGCGGCGCGGACGGCATCCATTGTTTCGGGAATAGTGACGCTTTCCTGCGGGATATGAATGGCAAACATCAGGTCATCACCTGACTCCACAATGCTGTCTTCCCACAGGCCGATTTCATAGAGGTCACCGCGGGCATGACCTAAGTCACGACCATACTTAAAGAAGGAAGCGTTGCCGAGAAAACCGTCGTCGGTACTGACTACACGGATACGGGGATGCTTTTCAAAGGCTTCCAGTGCCATCTCTTTGGTGATTTTATTCTTTCCTGTAACGACCACAGTGATGATGTGGCCGTGCGTGACCGGTGTCTGCACCAGGATGCCGGTGGCGTCGACATGGGGCATGATGGTCATCAGATCCACGGCCTGATGCGTCGGTGCTTTATCGACCTTCAGTGCATTGGTCAGCCCTCTGTGGTAATCACCGGGGTCAGCAACGCGCCGGATGATGGTAATGGCCGTCTTTTTGACACCGTAGGCACGATCCAGGCAGTCGATGGTGCGGATCAATCCGGTGGTGTTGCAGCTGGTCAGTTTCAGATAATCTCTGCCGACGCCCTTTTCATAGTTGGCATAGCCGTGAAAGAACACATCGGCCACCTCATTGGATTCTCCGCCCTGGAATACAGCCTTGATGCCTTTCTTTTCATAGAGCAGTTTATTTTTGGCACCTACACCGGCCGGGGAGGAATCCAGCATGATATCTACCTGATCCAGCAGTGCATCAAAATTCCCCTTGACAGGAATGCCCAGCTTTTCGAATGCGCTCTGATCAGCGCCGTCCACTAGATAGAGATCATAGGGCATGCCTTTTTCATAAAGGGCGCGGATGGCCAGGGTGGGTGCGAAGTCGGCAATACCGACCAGCTCCATGTCACCCTGCTTTGCCACGCCATCAGCAAGACGCTGACCGATTGTACCGTAACCTGCTACTCCGACTTTTACCTTTTTCATGATAATGTACTCCTTTCTACTCTACAGCAACGAGGCTGTTCATCAAGCGTATGTATCGATATGGACCGCCTGCGCAATCCTTTGAGCTGCCATTTTCTGTCCCTCGGGAACAAGATGCAGTCCGTCGAGGAACAGCCGGTCTGCGCCGCCGGCCGCTATGGCTTCCTGGAAGGGTGTGTAAAGATCAATATAGCCGCACATGAATGCATGGGAGAAGCGCCTGCACCAGGAATTAAGTGCTTCCATCTTCTGGTTGTAGGTTGAAAAATCATTGTAAGCAGTCCAAAGGGGCATGATCTTTTCGGGAATGCACGGAATCGGGGTGGACAGGATTGGTTTGATGCCGTAGTGGAATAGCTGATGGATCATAGCCATCATATTGCACTTGACGATTTCGATGCTTCCTGAAGCAATCACATCGTTGCTGCCGCCGATGAGCAGGGCGGCGTGGGGATGCTGAGAAATGACGTCCCTATGCAGCCGTGCCAGCATGCCGGAGGTAGTGTCACCGCTGATACCCTTGTTAATGTAGCTGTCGCTTCCACTATGATCCAGCAGCGAAACCCAGTTTTCCTCTTCGCTGACGCCGAACCCCTCTGTAAAGCTGTCTCCCAGACAGATAATCTGCATGGCAGGCCTCCTCTCTGTTCTGCTGATTATTAAAGCAATTTTTGTACCAACTATGCTGAGCAGGTGATGAACAGACTTGAACGGGTTCTGATCAAACAGGCGGGAAAGAAGCAGAAACTGTGGCAGCGCCTCTTGAAGACAAACTTTTGTGTAGATTTGAAACTTTTTTCTGAAAAAGAAAAAGCCGGCAGGCCGTATCGAGTACTGGCGCTTGCCGGTGTGAGAAAATCCACTGCAGCGGTAGAAGAATCGTGTCAGTATGTGCCATAAGGCAGACGGCACAGTGCCAGCGATGAAAAAGTGTGTCAAATGGTGGCACTGTCACTATGCCGCTGTCTGCACAGCAGTATCTATATTGAGGAAAACAGATTGAGGAAAAAATAGTCTGCCAGCGTTTAGTTCTGACTGGTATTTGCGCCTTTGCGGAAGGCTTCATAGTCGATGGATAGTGCCTTGAGCCTGCGGTAGACGGTTCGTCTGCTCATGCCCAGCAGCGTGCCCGCCTTGGTCACATTGCCTCCGCTTTCCTCCAGTGCGGCGCAGATGCCATCGCGTGTATCCGGAAAGGCGTGCGCTTCTGATGATGTTTCTTTGGCGGCGGCAGGACGATTTGTCAGTTCCTTTGCGAGGGGCGGTATCTGTTCGCCGGCAGCGCAGCGGATTTCATCGGGCAGCTGTGCCAGTGTGATGCATCCATCGTCGGTCAGGTTGATGGCACGTTCCATGGTATTCTCAAGCTGGCGGATGTTGCCCGGCCAGTGGTAGCGGCAAAGACAGTCGTAGACTTCCGGCGCCACTGTGATCTGCTGGCCGCCGGAATAGGTTTCTGCAAAATAATCAGCCAGCAGGGGAATATCTTCCTTTCGCTCGGTGAGGGACGGCACTTCGATGGCCATGACATTGAGTCGGTAGTAAAGATCCTTTCGGAAGAGCTTTTCCTCCACGGCTTGCGGAAGGTTGCGATTGGTGGCAGCGATGATGCGCACATCGATTCGTTTGGGATGTTTGCTGCCGATGCGAACTACCTCTTTGGTCTCGATAACACGCAGGAGGGCGCTCTGCACCTCAAGTGGCATGTCGCCGATTTCATCCAGAAAGATGGTGCCGCCATCGGCCAGTTCGAATTTGCCGGGATTACCTGCTTTGGAAGCCCCGGTAAAGGCCCCCTTGGCATAGCCGAAAAGCTCACTTTCTACCAGGCTTTTAGGAAGAGCAGCACAATTGACGGCTACGAAGGGCCCGCGGCGGTGGCTGCTGGCATTGTGCATGGCGTGCGCAACCAGCTCCTTGCCGGTGCCGCTTTCACCTGTAATCAGGATATTGGAATTGCTGCGGCCGGCTCTTACGCATAGGTCGATCATCTTTTTTGTGGCAGGTGCCTGTCCGATGATACTGTCGAAGGTGTATTTGGCACGATAGCCGCTGATGGTGTTGACCATTCGATTCAGCGTCTTCTTCTCATAGAGACAGAGAACCATGCCGCTGTTGTTCTTGTCGTTATCCTCAACGGAATTTGCACTGAGATGAAAGGTCATAGGTGCGCTGTTTGTGCCGCGGTGCGTGATATCGATTTCGCTGCCGGACGGAAAACGGCTGAGCAGAGCCATGTTATCGGCGGCGCTTTTCCTGCCGTCGAAAGAAAGTGTGTCAAAGAGATTTTTCCCGAGAATTGCTTCATATTTCATATGAAGCATCTTAAGTGCCAGTGCATTGATCTGGATCACCTGGCCGCGCTGATTGAGCAGAATGATCCCGTCAGAGATGGACTGAATGATGCTGTTTCTTTGGGCACTGACCAGCTTGATGGCACGGTTTTTTTCCAGAATGCTCAGCTCTTTTTCGATACCGCCGGCGGCACACATAATCATGCCAAGAGTGTGCGGGTGTACATCCGCGGCTTTTCCGGTGGCGTTGATGCAGCCGCGCACACTGCCATCCTGGTAAAAGATGGGTGCACTGGAGCAGGCATAGTGTTTGTGTGGACGCAGATAATGTTCTTCGCCCCGGATTTGAATAGGCTTCTGCAGGCGCAGACAGGTTCCGATGGCATTGGTTCCCACGAGGGATTCCTTGCGGTTGGCGCCGATCACGAGCATCGACTGCTGCTTGATATCTTCCTGTGTATCGGGATCGCCGATCAGATCCAGAATATAGCCGTCCTTGTCACAGTATTCGATGAAAAAGCCCTGTCCCTTGACAACGGAGTAGATTTGTTCGAGATAGGGATGGACAATTTCCAGGATGCGCAGGTTGGCATTGATACGGATGTTAAGGTCTTCCGGGTCAAGAACGCTGGTGCTGATCTTTTCGTGGTCAATGTCTGCATGGCGGGATCGCTGCCATGATTCGTAAATTTCGGGACGCAGGAGGCTGTAGTCGGCCTCTTCTCCCCGAATGAAGCGTTCCCAAAGCTTGTGAACCTGCTGCTGGTAATCTTTTTCAGAAGTGGTCATGGTTTTTCTCATTTCTGTCCTTACAAGGGTATGGTGTATCGGATGACACAACTGTAGCACATGACGTGACACACTGTCAAACGGGTGGCACATGACGAGACACATGAAATGGGAGGAAGAGCGGGAAAAAAAGAAAGAAAAATCAGAAAGAATGCATGTGCCATGAAAAAAACAACCGGGGAAAAAGGGGAAAACGGGCTGCAATGGCGCGCTTTCAGAAGAAATGAAGGCGTGGAAAGGTAAGCGTGAAGGAAGATTGGCACAGGTCTTGCTTTTTCTAAAGGCAAATCGGAAACGATATTGCAATCGCAACACTTGATCCAACAAATCCATTGCATAACGTAGGAGGTTACAGATGGTAGTCAAAGGATATGAAAAGAAACAGCTTCTGGATTTCTACAAAACGATGCTCACGATTCGCCGTTTTGAGGAACAGACATTCGAATTCTACAAGCGCGGACTGATGGCAGGGCTTGCCCATCTGTATATGGGCGAAGAAGCAGTTGCCACCGGTGTATGCGGCGCCCTGAACGAAAAAGATTATATCGGAAGCACCCACAGAGGACATGGCCATCTGATTGCGCGCGGTGCAGATCTGGACAAGATGATGGCCGAGATTTTAGGGAAAAAGACGGGATATTCCAACGGCAAGGGCGGTTCCATGCACATTATGGCGATGGATAAAGGCATCCTCGGTGCCAACGGCATCGTCGGCGGCGAGATCCCTATTGCTACAGGGGCGGCATATTCTGCAAAGTACAGAAAGACAGATCAGGTTTCCATCGCCTTTCTGGGAGATGGTGCCAGCAATGAAGGAACGTTCCATGAGAGTGTCAACATGGCAGCCGCATGGCATTTACCCTGTATCTATGTGATTGAAAATAACCTGTACGGCATTTCCGTCGATATTCGTGACGTTACCAACACGCCGGATCTGTCCGTTCGTGCCAAGGGATACAACATTCCGGGTGTCACTGTGGACGGCATGGATGTGACGGCGGTGTATGAGGCGGCCAAGGAAGCTGTGGCCAGAGCAAGAGCCGGAGAGGGCCCCACCATCATTGAGGCCAAGACCTATAGATGGCAGGGACACCATGTCGGCGATCCGGCCGTTTATCGGAGCCGTAAGAGCAAGACGGAGAAGGAAGACTGGATGAAGAAGGATCCTATCAAGAATTTGAAGGCTGCCATGATGGAGGAAAATCTGGCTTCCGCAGATGAGTTTGAGAAGATTGAAGCGGATGTCGAGGCTGATATTGCCGCCGCTGCCAAGTTTGCGGAGGAAAGCGATTATCCTGCGGCAGAGGATGCCTTTAATAATATTTTCGCATAGTGGCAGCAAGAGAACGTCATTTCGCAGGACAGACAGATAACGATCTTTTCAAATCAGGATTCGGTACAAGAATCGGATACAAAATGAGGTATGAAAATGAGAAAAATCAAGTACGCAAAAGCGATTAATGAAGCGTTGGACAAAATCATGGCGGAAGATGAGAATGTCATGGTCATCGGCGAGGATGTAGGATTCATCGGCGGAAACTTCAAATGCACAGAGGGCCTTCTTGAGAAGTACGGTGATATGCGTGTCAAGGATTCCCCGATTTCTGAGCAGGGATTTGTAGGCATGGGAGTCGGTATGGCATTGACGGGACTGCGGCCCATTGTGGAGGTCATGTTCTCCGACTTTCTGCTGGTGGCTGCCGATCAGGTGATTAACCAGATGGCTAAGATCACCTATATGTCGGGCGGGCAGGCCAAAGTTCCCATGACTATCCGCTGCCCCATCGGTGCGGGAAGATCTTCTGCGGCACAGCATTCCCAGTCAATGCAGGCTATGATCGCGCATTTTCCGGGCATCAAAGTTGCCGTGCCGTCTACGGCACAGGAAGCGGCCGGTCTGCTGATGACTGCCGTTTATGATGACAACCCGGTGGTCGTCTTCGAACATAAGATGGAATACAACAAGACCTTTGAGGTCGATGATGTTATCAAACCCATTCCTTTCGGCAAGGCGCGGATTGCAAGAGAAGGAAAGGACATTACCATTGCAGCCACTTCATCCATGGTGATGAAGAGTGAGGCGGCGGCAGAACGCCTGGCCAAGGAAGGCATTGACTGTGAGGTTATCGACCTGAGAACCATCGTGCCGCTGGACAAGGATACGATCATCGAGTCCGTCAAGAAGACCGGCAGGCTGCTGGTGGTGGATGAAGCCCACGAACGCTGCGGTATCGGCGCCGAGGTTGGTGCAGCCGTGGCAGATGATATCTTCTACTACCTGGATGCCCCTGTTGGACGGATCGGCAACCCGGATGTACCGCTTCCCTTCAGCCCGGCACTGGAGTTCCCGCTGATTCCTTCGGAAGACAAGGTCTACGAGAAAGTAAAGACGTACTTCAAATAAAGGATTGAAAAAGCGCCACGCAGCAGGCTGCTGCAGTTTCTGAATCTGACTTGTGTGTCAGATTCAGAAGCTGGCCGGGTCATAAAGGAGGAGAATATGGCAAAGATCATAGAAATGCCCAAGCTGGGCTTTAACATGAGCGAGGGCAAGCTTGTGCAGTGGTACAAGCAGGAAGGCGATGCGGTCAAAAAAGGTGAGTCGCTGTTTTCCGTTGAGACTGACAAAACCAATATGGACATTGAGGCCACCGAGGATGCGGTTGTTAGAAAACTTTTGATCGGTGAAGGGGACAGTCTGCCGGTTACCCTGCCTATCGCCATTGTAGGAACGGCAGAGGAGGATATTACATCGGTACTTAAAGAAGCAGAGGACAAGCTGGGCGGCAGGGCACCGGCTTCTCCTGCGGCGGCAGACGATGCTTCTCCTGATGAGAGCACACCGGCTGCTGCATCGGTATCGGCAGAGCCGGTGCCTGTAACCAACGAAGGAAGAATGAAAATTTCTCCCCGGGCACGCCGTGTGGCGAAGGAACACGGCCTCTCGCTGGAAGGCCTTGCAATCCGCGGGACCGGATGGGAAGGCGGCATCTGCGAGAAGGATATTCTGCAGTATCTGGAAGCGAACAAAACAAGGGTTACGCCGCTGGCCAAGGCTGTTGCCGCCGGAAAAGGCGTGGATCTTGCCAATGTGCAGGGCACAGGAGAAAACGGCAAGATCAAGAGAGCTGATGTGGAGGCAGCTGCGAAAGCAGCGGCTGCGACAGCTTCTGCAGAGGCGCCTGCAGAAAAGAGCAGCGGCGAAGTCACGCCCGATGGCAAGCGAATCGCAGAGAAGGTGCCTTATGAAGGCGTGCGTAAGGTGATCGGTGAGAGGATGTCGCAGAGCAAGTTCACGGCGCCGCATCTGTACTTCAACCAGAAGGTCAACATGGAAAAGCTTCTTTCCATGCGCAAGGAAGTTAATGCCGTGCAGGATCACAAGACTTCTGTCACCGATTATATCGGCATGGCCATGGTCAAGACGCTGCAGGAATTTCCGGATGTCAATGCCTCTTTAATCGGCAAGGATCATATTGAACGCTATGCCAGCGTTAACCTGGGTATCGCAGTGGCCGCCAAGTCCGGCCTCATCGTGCCGAATGTCAAAGAGGCACAGGACATGAGTCTGCTGGAGTTCTCCAAAGCGTCGGCAGTACTCGTCAAGAAAGCGAGAGAAGGCAGGCTGATGCCGGATGAATATGCCGGTGCCACCTGTACGATATCGAATCTGGGGATGACGGGGCTGGATAATTTCACGGCGATTATCAACCAGCCGGAGGTGGCGATTCTGGCCATCAGCGCCACCAAGGACGAACCGGTGGTCGTTGTGGATGAGCAGGGTGAGAAGCAAATTGCGATTAAGCCGATCATGAACATCCAGCTGACCGTTGATCATCGTGTGATCGACGGTTATATGGCTGCTCAGTTCGTCACAGCAGTGAAGGAAAAGCTGGAGAACCCTATGGTGCTGATGGTATAGCCGGCACTTTATTCGATCTGCGAGCTGAAACATAGATGCAATGGGAGTGAAATCATGGCTGAATTAATCATTATGCCCAAGCTGGGCTTTAACATGAGTGAAGGGAAATTAGTGGCATGGTACAAGAAGGAGGGAGAGGCCGTCACCAAGGGCGAGCCGCTGTTCTCCATTGAGACCGACAAGACGAATATGGACATTGAGGCAACCGGTGATGGAGTCGTGAGGCGGCTGTTTATCGGTGAAGGGGAAAGTCTGCCGGTGACGCTGCCCATTGCCATTGTGGGATCGGCAGCGGAAGATATCAGCGCTTTAGAAAAAGAAGCGCTGCAGCAGATTGCCGAAAAGGCACCGGATGCTGTGCCAAAAGATGCCGGTACCACAGCAGATGCCGGCGGTGCTGCGGCAGCGCCGGCTGCGCAGCAGGAAAACAATGCTGCCTATGATTACGATATCATTGTCATCGGCGGCGGCCCCGGCGGTTATGTGGCGGCGATCCAGGCGGCACAGCTTGGCAAGAAGGTCATGATTGCCGAAAAAGAACACTTCGGCGGCACCTGCCTGAATATCGGATGCATTCCGACAAAAGCGCTGCTTCGCAGTGCAGAGGCTCTCAAGCAGGTACAGAGCGGTGCCGCGTTTGGCGTTGTCGGTGCGGATGTCAAGGCGGCGAAGCTGGACATGAAGGCAGTGCAGCAAAGGAAGAGCGATGTGGTGAACCAGTTGGTCGGCGGTGTCAAGGGTCTGCTTAAGAGCAATGGTGTCGAGATGAAGACGGGCGAGGCGGTCTTTGCGAAGAACCATGAAGTGCGCATTGCAGGAGAATCCTATACGGCGCAGAACGTGGTCATCGCTACCGGGTCTGAGAACAGACCTCTGCCCATTGAGATCGACCCGGCGATGGATGTGCTCAGCAGTACGGAAATGCTGGCGCTCGAGGAACTGCCCGCCTCTATGGCCGTCATCGGTGGTGGTGTTATCGGTATGGAGTTCGCCGAGTTCCTGGCTATGGCCGGCACGAAGGTCACTGTGCTGGAGTATATGGACAGGATTCTGCCTATGGTTGATGAGGAGATCACAGAGATGGTCACCAGCGACCTGATGAAAGACGGGATCGAGATCATTACAGGCGCCAAGGTTACCGGGATCACGGCGAACAGTGTGTGCTACGAGAAAGATGGCAAAGAGCAGGAGATTCCGGTGGAGAAGGTCCTTATGGCTACCGGACGCGGATCCCGGCTGGACGGTATCGATACGGCAGCGCTGGGGCTGAAGGTGGAAAAAGGCTCCATCATCACCGATGCCCATCTCAGAACCTCTGTGCCGGACGTTTACTGCATCGGTGATGCCAACGGCAAGGCCATGCTTGCTCACACAGCGATGATGGAAGGTATCACAGCGGCGGAGAACATGGCGGGCAGGGATACCGTGATGGAATATCATGCGATCCCCAGTGTTATCTATGTGCATCCTGAGATCGCCAGCGTCGGTCTGACAGAGGCACAGGCCAGAGAAAAATACAGCAAGGTCAATATCGGCAAGTTCCCGCTTATGGCCAATGGAAAGGCAAAGATCGAGGGCGACACCAGAGGCATGGTCAAAGTGATTGCGGACGCAGACTATGGCGAGATCCTGGGTGTGCACATTTATGGTGTGCATGCGGCAGACATGATTGCAGAATCAGCTGTGGCCATGAATCTGGAAGCGACAGTGAACGAGGTGGCAAGAACGGTGCATCCGCATCCGAGCATTTCTGAAATCATGGGCGAAGCAATGCATGCTGTCGGCGGCAGAGCCATTCATTTTTAACTGTCATGTTGTATGTAAATGTACCCACCACGGATCCTGCTCTCAATCTCGCCATGGAAGAACATTTCTTTTCGGATTTCGACGAGGATGTGTTCATGCTCTGGCAGAACGACAACACCATCGTTGTCGGAAGATATCAGGATACTATGGCAGAGATCAATGCCGACTACGTTCGGGCACATCAGGTGCATGTCGTGCGCAGAATGTCCGGCGGCGGTGCAGTGTATCACGACTTGGGCAACGTCAACTTCACGTTCATTACCAAGGCCGAAGAAAAGACGGCGCTCAACTTTCGCCACTTTGAGAAAACCATTATCGATATGCTGGCGGAGATCGGTGTTGCGGCTGAATATAACAGCCGCAACGACATCGTGATCGACGGGAAGAAATTCTCCGGCAATTCGCAGTACATCAGGCATGGCCGGGTTCTGCATCATGGAACACTGATGTTCGATTCCGATCTGGACAAGGTGGTGCAGGCGCTGCACGTCAGCGATGTGAAGATGCGGTCGAAGGCGATCCGATCTATCCACGAAAGAGTGACGACGGTAGCGGAGCATCTTTCGGCGCCGCTTAGTCTGGAAGCCTTCAAGCAGATGGAGAAGGAGTTTATTCTCCGCAGCTTCAGCGGAATACATGAGTATGCACTGACAAAGCAGGACTGGGAGACTGCTGAGAAGCTGAAAAAAGAACGGTACGGTACCTGGGAATGGACGTACGGGAAATCACCTGCCTGTGAAATCGAAAGGGAAGCCCGTTTCCCGGGCGGCACGGTGCAGCTGCGTCTTGCGCTGGACAGAGGCAGAATCTCTTCTTTCCTGCTGCAGGGGGATTTCTTTACCAGCCGGGACATTGAAGAGGATATGCAGTGCATGCAGGAATGCCGGTTTACGCGCGATGACCTCGCTGAACCGCTGGCTTCCATGGCAGAGGCCATTGCCGGTATGGAACGAGACTGGCTGCAGGATTTTGTGTTTGGTGAAGCCCGGGGCGTGATGCCTCATGGTGGCGGAAAGGAGCAGGGATGAAGGTCGAACTTGGCTACGGAAAGACGACACAGATCATCGATGTGCCGGATCAATGTTTCCGGGGTGAGCTGCATGCCAACCATGTGGATGTGGCGTTGACGGGCAGTGAGGAAGTGCGGAGAGCGCTGCTTGATCCGATCGGCTCGGCACCGCTTGGCGATATCGTGCACCCGGGGGAAAAGATCGCTGTCATCACCAGTGATATCACAAGACCCTGCCCTTCCTTTGAGATTCTTCCGCCGCTGCTGGAGGAACTTGAGGCGGACGGCATTTCGCTTGAAGATATCACGGTGGTATTTGCCCTGGGTTCGCATAGACCGCACACGGAGGCGGAACAGCGGCGTCTTGTCGGCGATGCCGTATTCGAGAAGGTGCGCTGTATTGACGGCGATGTGGAGGATACGGTGCACCTGGGTGTTACCAAGCGCGGTACGCCGGTTGATATTGTGCGCCCGGTGGCGGAGGCTGACAGAAGAATCTGCCTGGGCAATATCGAATACCATTACTTTGCGGGCTATTCCGGCGGCGCTAAGGCTATCATGCCCGGATCGTCCACGCCGAAGGCCATCCAGATGAATCATCGGTTTATGGTCGATGCGGCATCGTATCAGAGCCATCTTGAAGGCAATCCTGTGCGGGAGGATATTGAAGAGGCGGCAGCCATGGTGGGTGTCGACTTCATTCTCAATGTCGTGCTGGATGAAGAAAAGAGAATTATCAAGGCTGTGGCAGGTGATGTTACGGCGGCGCACCGGGTCGGCTGCGCCTTCCTTGATACGCTCTACAAAGTGGAAATTGAAGAAAAGGCGGACATCGTCGTGGTCTCCCAGGGCGGTGCCCCTAAGGATCTGAATCTGTATCAGCTGCAGAAGGCGCTTGATAATGCCAAGCACGCTGTCAAGGATGGCGGGATCATCATCCTGGTAGGTGCCTGCGAGGAAGGCCTTGGCAATGCGAATTTTGAACGATGGATGACTGGCCACAAGCGGCCGGAAGACATGATCGAGCATATTCAAAGAGATTTTCAGCTTGGGGGACATAAGGCAGCTGCTATCGCGAAGGTGATGGGCATGGCGGATATCTATCTCGTCAGTGAGCTTGCACCCTCGTTTGCTGCCAGCATGTTTTTCAAGCCGTATCACAGCGCACAGGAAGCACTTGCGGATGCGCTGGACGAGAAGGGCGCGGATGCCTCTGTTCTGGTGATGGGACATGGCGGATCCGTACTTCCGTTTGCAAAGAGGAGGTAAGAACTGTGGATTATGCAAAGGAATCGTTGAAGCTTCACGAGGCGTGGAAGGGCAAGATCGAGGTCAAGGCGACGGTGCCGGTTGAAAATGAGAATGATCTGTCCCTTGCCTATACACCGGGTGTGGCGCGGCCCTGCCTGGAGATCAAAGAGGATATCGAAAAAAGCTATACTTTGACAAGGCGCTGGAATATGTGCGCCGTGGTCACAGACGGCTCTGCCGTGCTGGGACTGGGCAACATCGGACCGGAGGCCGGTATGCCGGTCATGGAGGGCAAATGCGTCCTGTTCAAGTCTTTTGGCGATGTGGACGCCTTCCCCATCTGTATCAAATCCAACGATGTGGATGAGATCGTGGATACGGTCTATAGGATCTCGGGCTCCTTTGGCGGCATCAACCTGGAAGACATCTCCGCGCCGCGGTGTTTTGAGATTGAAAAGAAACTGAAGGAAAAGTGCGATATTCCCATCTTTCATGATGATCAGCACGGTACGGCGATCATCACGCTGGCCGGGCTGACCAATGCGCTGCGCGTCGTCGGCAAGAAGCTGGAGGACATCAAGGTAGTAACCAGCGGAGCCGGTGCCGCTGCAATCTCCATTACGAAGCTGCTGCTTTCGGCGGGACTGCGGCACGTGGTGATGACGGATCGCCACGGTGCCATCTATGAGGGCCGCAGGGAAGGTATGAACTGGATCAAAGAAGAGATGGCCGGGATCACCAACCGCGACCATGAAAAGGGCAGCCTTGCCGATGTGATCCGGGGCGCCGATGTATTCATCGGCGTATCTGCACCCGGTCTTCTCACGGCGGAGATGGTGCGGTCGATGAATCAGGATCCAATTATTTTTGCCTGTGCCAATCCGACGCCGGAGATCTTCCCTGAGGAAGCCAAGGCTGCCGGCGCAGCTGTCGTATCGACCGGGCGGTCGGATTTCCCCAACCAGATCAACAACGTGCTGGCCTTTCCCGGGGTATTCCGCGGCGCTTTTGATGTGCGGGCAAGCGATATCAATGAGGAGATGAAGATTGCAGCGGCCCATGCACTGGCGGATCTGATCCCGCACGAAGAACTCACCGCAGAGTATATTATCCCCAAGGCTTTTGATCCGAAGGTGGGACCGGCGGTAGCCAAAGCTGTTGCCCGGGCGGCACGGGACAGTGGCGTGGCAAGAAAATAATCAAAAAAAAGCAAAGTGGTATGAAAATAAGTGATCCTGCGGACGGCGCACTGAAGTGCGTCGTCTTTTTTTCGAAAATCGATCATTTCTAAATTAAATAATCGATTATATTCAAAAATGAATCTGCAAACTGCAGAAAAAATCATGAGAAATAACGAAAGCAAAGAGAAGGTTCAGATGGCCTATATGTTGGAATTTAAGGGTTCGTTGAAAAATAGAACGAGAAAATGCAGAAAATTCGACTTTTTGCAAAAAATGATTGAATAATCGATTATAATGCGTTACACTGTTGTTAAGCAAACAAATCGG
>OMZN01000139.1 GCA_900315555.1 uncultured Eubacteriales bacterium | reverse complement strand
GACGAGGTGAGGCGCCTGGTGCCCGGCACGCCGAAGATGAATCTTCATGCGAGCTATGCGATCATGAATGAAGAAAACGGCGGATGGGTTGACCGGGACAAGCTCGAGCCGAAGCATTTCAGCGCATGGGTGGATTTCTGTAGGGAGCGCAGGATGGGATGCGATTTCAATCCGACGTTCTTCTCTCATCCGAAGTGTGATCCGTTGACGCTTGCCTCGCCGAACAAGGATACGCGGGATTTCTGGATTGAGCATGGCCGCGCCTGCATTCGCATTTCGACTTATCTGGCGAAGGAGCTGGGTCAGCCCTGCATCATGAATATCTGGACCGGGGACGGCTTCAAGGACATCCCGGCTGACCGGAAGGGACCGAGGGAACGCTATCGCGAGTCGATTGATGCGATTCTGTCTGACGAATATGATTTCACGCAGGTGAAGCCCTGTATTGAATCGAAGGTATTCGGTATCGGCGTTGAGTCATACACGGTCGGGAGTTCGGAGTTTGCGCTGAGCTATGCGGCATTTAACAAGGATCGCTGCATTCCGCTGATGGACAACGGGCATTATCATCCGACGGAGGTCGTCAGCGACAAAATTCCTGCTCTTCTGGCGTTTTTCCCGGAGATCGCGCTGCACATCACGCGCCCGGTGCGCTGGGATTCCGATCATGTGGTGCTTTTTGACGATGAGACGAGGGAGCTGTGCAAGGAGATTGTCCGCTGCGGCGGCCTTGAGGGACGGGTCCACATGGCGCTCGATTATTTTGACGCCTCGATCAACCGGATCTCCGCATGGGCGACCGGGTTCCGCAACACGGAGAAAGCTCTGCTGTATGCGCTGCTCACACCGAACGAGGCGCTGAAAGAGCTGCAGGATGAGGGACGCTTCACGGAGCTGATGGTCCGGCAGGAGGAACTCAAGACGGAGCCGTTCGGCGAGGTCTGGAATGAATACTGCAGACAGTGCGGCGTGCCGGAGGATGGCACGTGGTTCGGAGAGATCGAGCGCTACGAGAAGGAAGTGTTGAGCGCAAGAAATTGAGTACGGAAGGATAAGGCATTGGCGCCGCTGACACGAGCGTTCCGATACGGGAGCGGGCTCACTCGGGCGTTTCTGCTGAGGGTGCCGCAATGGACACGGCACAGAGCATTGTATTCTGGCACAGAAAACGGAACTGATCAGGAGGATAGTGATGGCGATCGGAAGAATGGAAGAGGTACCGGCAGTGGAAGGATTCATCCGTCTGTGCACCGACGGATGGGAGCAGGGATGGCATGAGAGAAACGGCGGCAATCTGACCTACCGCATGAAGAAGGAGGATGTGGACGCTGCGCGCCCGTTCTTCGACGAGACGCCCCGCCCGTGGGTGAACATGGGTGTCCAGGCTGACAATCTCGCCGGAGAGTATTTCATCACAACGGGCAGCGGCCGGTTTATGCGGAATGTGCAGCTCGACGCGGCGGCCAACATCGGCATCGTGGAGATCAACGACAAGGGGGATTCCTGGAGAATTGTCTGGGGACTTGGCAATGGCGCACGTCCGACCAGTGAATTTCCATCCCATTTCATGAACCACAGTGTCCGCAAGGAGGTAACGGGCGGCGCAAACCGGGTGATTTATCACTGCCATCCGGCAAACATCATCGCGCTGACGTTCATCCTTCCTCTCGATGACAAGACATTTTCCCGCGTGCTCTGGCAGAGCATGACCGAGTGCCCGGTCATTTTCCCGGAAGGTGTCGGCGTCGTGCCGTGGATGGTTCCGGGCGGCCCGGAGATTGCGCAGGCGACCAGCAGGCTGATGAAGAAGTATCAGGCGGCGGTCTGGGCGCACCACGGCATTTTTGTATCCGGCCCGGATTTTGACACTGCGTTCGGTCTTGCGCACACGATCGAGAAGAGCGCGGAGATTTACGTCAAAATTTTGTCGACCGGTCGTCCGATTCTGCAGACGATCACAGACGAGGATCTGCTTGCAATCGAACCGTCGTTCCATATCACCCTGAACAGAGAGTTCCTGAACTGACGAGCGGAGGGACTGGAATTAAGAAAGACACATCGGGAAATCAGCAATGTTGATTTCCCGATGTGTCTTTCTTGTCCCTAACAAGTTTAGCTTGTTTGGGACAAATTATGATGTTTTCGTCACGTCCTATGATCTGCCAAAGTCCCGCTTATTGCTTTCAAGAGATGTGGTGGATAAGATAGCCATGAGAGCTTCTTTCTCTGGTGTTTTGTTGATCTTTGAACAATCACATTTTACCAGAAATCGAGCTCTTATCTATGCTCACTTGTGCAATCATCGTGTAACGGTGAATAATGGTGAATAATTCAGGGTTAGCCAGACTCTCGATGATTACGGTTGAGATCCGGACAGAAGAAGGGGTAGTTGCCACAGGGCAGCTGTCTGTGTCGGAAAAAGAATGGAGGGATGATTGATTTGGGTAAACTGCTGAAAGTTGAGCATCTCCTGAAGAACTATGGTTCCGTTCGGGCTGTCAGAGATATTTCGTTCAGCGTTGAGCAAGGAAGCCTGTTTGCTTTTCTGGGGACAAATGGAGCGGGTAAATCGACGACGATCAATATTCTAAGCACTTTGATGCGGGCAGACAAAAGCGTAGAGCGGATATTGCGCGTGCGCTTCTGCAGGAACCAAAACTGTTGTTTCTGGATGAACCGACGACCGGACTTGATCCAGAGTCCAGACGGCAGATCTGGGAATTTATCTCCGAGATGCAGAAGAGGGAAGATCTTACGGTTTTTCTGACCACGCACTATATGGAAGAGGCTGCCGCGGCGGATGACGTTGTTATCATTAACAGAGGCAGAATTGTGGCGCAAGGAACGCCGGATGAACTTCGTGAGCAATATTCCACGGATGTTCTGCGCATTTTCCATCCTGAAAAGGAACTGAGGCAATACCTGCAGCAACGGAATATGCGCTTTTCCGAGCGCAATACTACCTTTGAAATTGAGATCCGGGAACCGAAAGATGCAATGGATGTCCTGCATCATATAGAGGAGACTGGAATAACACCGGTGTTTGAGATGAAAAAGGGAACACTTGATGATGTCTTTCTGAACGTGGTGGAAGGAGCGGACAGATCTGCGATCTCAGAGGAGGCGGTATGAAGGCTGTCAGAAAAATAGTATCGAGGAATATAAAGTTGTATTTTCGGGATTATACGGCAGTGTTTTTTTCTCTGCTCGCGGTCTTGATTGTAATTGCTCTGTATATTCTTTTCCTGGCGGATATACAGGTTAATTCTATTCAGGATGTTACTGGAGGTGCGCTGGATAAAAAGGATATTTCTTACCTCGTGAACAGCTGGATTCTCGCAGGACTTCTTTCGATCACGACAGTAACCAGCACGCTTGGCGGTTTCGGAACAATGGTCAATGATTGCGACAAGAAGATCAGTATGGACTTTCGGAGTTCGCCGCTGGATCGAAAAATCTATCCGAGTGCAAATATAGTTTCCTCATTCATGATTGGTTCTGTCATTAGTG
>OMZN01000140.1 GCA_900315555.1 uncultured Eubacteriales bacterium | reverse complement strand
ATGGTGGTCTGCGCGGGGCTCGAACCCACGACAACCTGGTTGTGACCCAGGTGCTCTCCCAGCTGAGCTAGCAGACCACAAATGAACAATATGATGATAACACATTCCAGATGATTTTCCAACCATCGAATTTTCTGTCTGGGATTTTTCTTTTGCCTGCTGGGCTCCTCTGCCTGATCCGATGATCGATGCAGATCAGATCTCGGCATCCTGCAGCTCCTTGGCCAGCGATTCAATGGCATCGTGGAGCACCTCTGCCGTCCGGTAGGCGATGGTGTTGACATGGGAGACGGTGATGCGGCTGCAGAAGGTCGGATCGCCGGTGAAGCGCTCCCAGAAATCCTTGCCGTCATAGACGGGCAGCAGGCCGCGCAGTGCGTGTACCTTGTCCGGGTAATACTTTTCGGAGCCCTGGAAGAAGGCGACGCCGACGTGCTCACCCTGCAGTGCCGGCTCGTCCAGCAGCGCATTGATTTCAGCAGGATCTTCCGGCGCCGCATCCGGATCAGCCAGCAGGAGGACATGCTTGTCGATACGGTCGATCTGGTCGATGAAGCGGATGGTCATTCCGGGAAGATCGGACTTGTAGCCTTCCAGCGCCTTGTCAACATAGCCCGGCAGCTGCTCGCGGAACAGGTCCTTGACTTTCTGGTGAAAGGCATGGGTAACCAGTACCTGGGCCATGGCCTTGGGACTCATTTCGCCGTGTGTACAGATAGCCGAAAGAGGCAGTGCCACAGAGTCAATGCTGCACCCGCGGATGCTGCCCAGGCTTTTGGCGGCGTCTATATACTGGGGTGCCACTATCTGCCAGTAAAACTGTGAATCACGATAGACAAGTGCTTTTTCAACGGTATTCATAACAGGATTCTCCTCTATTGATATGCAGTATCTTTGCGGTATCTTCGAATTGGCTGAAGCAGTGCACGGCAGGCTGTTTTCGCCGGTGCACAGTCAGTGTACAAATCAAGAACATTATATAGCAAGCCGGCGGCAGGGACAACTGCTGAATCCGGCGCCAAGGGAATTGACACCGAAAAAAAGCAGGTGCGGAACGATTTGTCCGCACCTGCAGATGCAATAGCTGTTCAATCGCATTATTTGTAATAGAGCACGTAAGCCCCGGAGGAATTGCCGACGCCGTCCACCTTGACCTTGACACTCATGGTGCGCGTTTTGCCGTGGGTAGTAAGTGTCAGAACACGCGTTGACTGGTTATTATCGTAGCGGTGGACAGAGGTGGAGGTCTTATACGTTCTGAACCCCTTGGCCTTTGCCGTGACGCTCATTTTCAGCTGTTTGTCAGTGCAACCGGCGAGGTAGATCTTGACCGTCTTGCCGCGCTTGGTGAATTTGTAGTACTTGGCTTTGCCGTTGGGGACGATATAGCCTTTCCGCAGTTTGCCTCTGCTCAGTTTGGCGGCCTTGCTGGAGGACTTGCCGTACTTGCCGGTGAAGGCGTAGCTCGCATAAGCAACCTTATTGAGGTAGTAACCGCTCTCCTCTTTGGAGCCGGAGGAACGTACTTTAAGATAGTAGGTGGAGCCGGCTTTGACACCGAAGAAGACGCTCTGATTGGACTCGCTGGATGCGTACACGTATGTATAGATTGCACCGGAGAGCGGTCTCTTGCTGGCACTGCAAAGAGTGATCCTTCCGGATGCAGACTCGCTCACCTCGATATAGCCGCTGTGTTTGGGCTTGATGCGGAACCAGGTGTTGCATACATTGTGGGAAGTCCCGTGGTTGATGATGATGCGGTTTCCTTCCTTCTGGCTGGTTGTGGAGCCGGCAGGCACGACCACGACAGAGGAATCCGTTTTGGCGGTGAGTGCCTTCATGCCGAAGGCGGCCTTGGCCGTGATGGCGGACTTGGGTGCGAGTGATGTCCTGCCCTGCAGCGCAGGGGTCTCCTCTGCCAGTGCGAAACTGGCGCCCGCAAGGGAGAATGTCAGTGCGACGGTCAGTGCCGTCAGCGCAGAAAAGGCTTTCTTGCAGATCATAATATTTTCTCCTTTTTTCTAACACAAACAACTCTCAACAAAATAGGTTATAAATAAGTATAGCATAGTTGGCAAAGCAGGAATATCTTTTACGGTAAAATATGCCAAAATTTTACAAATAGGCATTACAAGCATGCGCCGGACCATGAAAAGAGCCGTTTCTCTGCCTTTTCATCAGGCTTTATAGCTGTCAATCATCGCGGTCGATATCGTATTCCAGAATCTTACCGCTGGCCGCATCGACGGTGTAGTCGTATTCGATGCCTTCATGGTAGAATTCGATTTCATACTCTGTACGGCCGTTGTCCTTTTCCAGTTTGGCTTTTTGAAAAGCTGCCTCGGACAGAGCAATCCCTGCGTGAGAAACCGCGATCTGCTTCGCCTTGTCGATGCCGATGCGGGTGACGTCCTCTGTTGTTGCTTGCGTCCGGCCGGATGCGGCCTGCTCGGTGCTGCTGCCGGACGTCTGTGCGGCCTCGGAAGAAAGGTTCTGCTGTGCACTCTCCCTGCTGATGGCACGGTGTTCTGCGATGGCGTCTGCGGCCAGGTCGGCACCGGCGCCGAGCATGGCTGCTAGGGCAATGAGACAGAGTGTACTGATGATGGCGCGTTTGGGGGTGGAAAAAAGCTGCCGAAATCTCCTCATGATGATACTCTCCTTTCTTGAGACTGCCTGTCTGGCAGTCCATGGTTTCATGCTTTGGTGCTGTATTGTTCATGCTTTTCTAAAGTATGCCACGCAAAGATTAGAGGAGCATTAGCAGGAAGGAATTTCTGGCCATGAAAGTAATTTTGACTATTTTTGATTCTCCGGCAGGGGATGCGTGTTCTTTTCCGAGGGCGGGCCGGGTTGCTTCTTCAGCTTCAGCGTGAAGGTGCTTCCCCTGCCCGGCGCACTTTTTACAGTAAGCGTTCCGCTGTGCAGGCGGGTGATCTCCTGCACCATGGAAAGGCCGAGGCCCATGCCGCTTCCTGTGCGTGCGGGATTGACCCGGTAGAAGCGGTGAAAGATTTTTTCCTGTTCATCGGGCGTGATGCCGATGCCGTTGTCGCTGACAGCAAGAGCGGCGTTTTCCCCCTCGCTTGCGAGCGTCACGTGAATCCAGCCGTTTGCTGTACCGTAACGATAGGCGTTGGCGATCAGATTGGAGAGCAGGCGCGTGAGGAGCGGCCGGCTGCCGGTAACATGGATGGCGTCTTCGATATGGTATGTCAGCGTGATGTTCTGCTCCTGCAGAAGCGTCATGTCCTCGCAGACGGAGGTGGTCAGGGCGGACAGATCGAGATTCTCCATGGGGAATTGACCGGGCTTTTGCTCCAGGCGGACAAGACGCAGCATGTCCTCGATGAGGGTGTTCATTCTGCTGCTCTGCCGCAGAATCGTGTGCAGGGCGGCCTCGTATTCTTCTGCGGTTCTGGGGGCTTCCAGCATGTATTCACATTGGGCGGTGATGACTGCCATGGGCGTCCGCAGTTCGTGTGATACATCCGAGGTAAACTGCCGTTCGCTCGCAAAAGCTTTTTCCAGACGGGCGAACATGGCATTGAAGGTGTCTGCCAGCCGGTGCAGCTCATCGGTGCCGGGCGGCAGTGTGATTCGCTTCGTCAGGTCCTGGCCGCGGCTGATGCGGGCTGCAGCCTCTTCCATGTCGCGAAGGGGCCGCAGAATGCGTCCTGAAAAGAAATAGCCGCCGAGGAGTGCAAGCAGGAAGAGAAGCGGCAGCAGGAACAGCGACCATTGAACGATGCGGGAGAGCTGCGAGGTACCATGTTTTTCGGGGACGATGCCGCGCAGCCAAAGACCATCCAGACCATCCTGCGTCAGCTGCCTGTCGTAGACATAGTAAACAGTGCCTGCGGCGGACACTTTCTGCACACGGCTGCTGGCAAAGGGCAGGGAGGCTGTCTGCTTTGCAATAGGGTTGTTGCCGTAAAGCAGCGTGTTGTCGCTGCGATAAAGCGCGGTGGTGATGCCGTTCACCTGATCCAGGTAGTCGTCGTCCACTTCCAGGAAGCCCTTGCGGTAGGCGATGTATTGGTCTGCGTCATTGTCCTGTTTAACATGAGCCATGGAAGGGAAGAATTCAACTTCATCAAGGTTATCGGCTACCGTATAGCGCAGTTCGTCCCGGGTGGTGCGGTGCATGACGGAGCTGCTGACGGAGAAGACGACGATATAGCTCAGGACGACCATGACAGCGAGGATCGCTGCATACCAGAGCATGATTTTGGTGCGCACAGACAGATGCTTCATGCTTCCTCCCGCAGGACATAACCGACGCCGCGTACGGTGTGAATCAGCTTGTTTTCATGTCCTTCATCGATCTTTTTCCGGAGGTAGCGGATATATACATCGACGACATTCGTGCCGCCCGCATAATCGGCGTTCCAGATATGGTCCTCGATTTTTTCGCGGGTGAGAACGATGCCGGCATGGCGCATCAGGTATTCCAGCAGGGCGTATTCTTTTGCGGAAAGAGGAATCTGCTGATCGCCGCGCTGCGCCGTATGGGCGGCGCAGTCGAGTACGAGGTCCGAAACGGTGATGATATCGCTGGTCATGCCGAATCTGGTGCGCAGCATCGCCCGCAGACGGGCGGCCAGCTCCTCGAGAGAAAACGGCTTGACGAGGTAGTCGCTGGCGCCGCTGTCAAGACCTTTGACCCGGTCTTCGACCGCATCTCTTGCCGTCAGGAAAAGCACCGGCGTGGTGGCGCCGGTCTGCCGCAGTGCGCGCAGCACAGCAAACCCATCCGCTTTGGGCATCATGATATCCAGGACAGCAGCATCGTATGCGGCGGCAGCCGCATGGGCGATCGCTTCCTCGCCGTCGTAACAGGCATCAACAGCGTAGCCTTCTGCCGTCAGTTTCTGTTTGATAATCCGGTTGAGATCGCGTTCGTCTTCAGCGAGTAAAATGCGCATGGGCATCTCCTTCCTCTACTTCGCATGTGCTGGTATGCGAATGCTCTTGACTGACTTCAGCTTACCATGGGACCGATCGGTCATGCAATGCGAATACATGCGCATATCATTTCTTCCTTATATATAAAAAGTCCATGAAGCTCTGTCAGAAGCTTCATGGACGGTGTCTGTTCATATGGCGGTCATGGATCCGGGATCATGGATTCATGATATGGTTTCCTCAACGCCTGCTTCCATCAGCAGCTGCCCGTAAGCGGGCATGCAGAGGTTCGTCAGCACACGGCGACTTTGATTTCCCGTGCAACGTCACTGCTCACAGCAATGGATCGTCCGTCATGGGAGATGATCAGGCCGCTGCCGATATTATTGATCACACAGATATCTTCTTCTTCATTAATATGGAAATGTTCTTTCAGATAACTGCAGTTCTGTCCGATCATCCACAGAACCTTACATAACGAGCCTTTTTTTACCTCTGTTAAACTAACCATCGTTTTGTCCTCCATTCAAAAACAAGTGCGATCGGGAAGGTGTTTCCTCCTGATCCGATCAGGCTTTGAATGCACAACATCTGAACAAAACTTCCGGTGTTCTGCCTGTCTGTACATAAATCGTAACAGATGGATCGTCGGTTGTTCAAGACTAAACTGAATACAGCGTTTTCAATTTCTTTCTGACGCGGAAGCGATGAAAAAAGCAGCAGCCGCGTGAATGGCAGCAAGGAGGGAAAGGATAGCCGCAGACGACCCAAAATAATCAAAAAAACAAATAACGGAAAGGAATTTGTTTTTCAAAAACAAAAAATAATGTATCCAATTAAGAATAAGAACAAAAATAAAATGAAAAATACGAATTTGTATTGACAAGCCCCCCTGCAAGTATATAATGAACGTGTCAATGCAATCATTGACAATGAAGAAAGAAGAGAAAGGAGCAAAGAGGTATGAAACTGACAGGATCCCAGGTCATCGCTGAGATACTGCTGGAGCACAAGGTGGATACCGTGTTCGGTTATCCCGGCGGTGCGGCACTGAATGTGTATGATGCTCTTTATGAATACAAGGATCAGATCCGTCATATTATGACAGCGCATGAACAGGGTGCGGCGCATGCCGCAGACGGCTATGCCAGATCCACCGGACGCACCGGCGTGGTGTTTGCCACCAGCGGTCCGGGAGCGACGAATCTGGTTACCGGTATTGCGACTGCTTTTATGGATAGCATTCCGATGGTGGCGATCACATCCAATGTGCCCAACAGCCAGATCGGCAAGGATGCCTTCCAGGAGGTCAGCATTACCGGCGTGACCATGCCTGTCACCAAGCACAATTTCTTTGTCAACAAGATAGAGATGCTGCCCAAGGCACTGCATGATGCCTTCCGGATCGCCGAAAGCGGCCGGCGCGGACCGGTGCTGGTGGATATCACCAAGGATGTGACAGCAGCCAAGATCGATTACAAGCCCGGCAACTACCAGAGCAAACCGGCAGAGGTGGCTCGGCCGACGGAGAAGGAATTAAAGAAAGTCGCCGATTTGATCAACGGTGCGCGGCGTCCCATCATCTATTTCGGCGGCGGTGTTGCAGCCGGTGAAGCCGGACTGCAGCTGCGCGAGCTGATGAAGAGGGCGGACATTCCGGCCACCTATACCATGATGGCGGCGGGCGTCATCGGCTATGATGATCCGCGCAATATCGGTCTGCTGGGCATGCATGGAACGATTGCAGCCAACCGGGCGGTGGACAAGGCCGACCTGCTGCTGGCCTTCGGTACCCGCTTCAGCGACCGTGTAGCGCTGAATCCGAAAAAGTTCGCCAAGAAAGCAACTAAGGTGCAGGTAGATATCGACAAGGCAGAGATCAACAAAAATGTCCATGTCGATTATGCCGTGGTCAGCGATATCGGAGAGTTCCTGAACGGTCTCCTTCCGCTGATTGAAAAGAATGAGCATCCCAGCTGGGTCAAAGAAGTCACCGAGATGAAAAAGACCACCGGTGATGTGAAGCAGGGCGATTCCGACCTGCATCCTTCGGAGGTCATCACCAGCATCTGCGATCTGACCGATAAGGAAACAATTTATGTAACCGATGTGGGACAGCACCAGATGTGGGCGGCGCAGTACCTGAAGCACAAGAATACACACAGCTTCATCACCAGCGGCGGACTGGGCACCATGGGATTTGGCTACGGTGCAGCCATCGGCGCGCAGATTGGCAATCCCAACAAGCGTGTCATCCATATCACCGGTGACGGAAGCTTCCATATGAATCTGAACGAAGCCTGCACGGCGGTCAGCGAAAAGCTGCCGATTATCAGCATCATCATGAACAACCGCGTGCTGGGCATGGTGTATCAGTGGCAGACCGTATTCTACGACGGCCGTTACTCCAGCACAACACCGGAGCGGAAGACCGACTTCGTCAAGGTGATTGAAGGCTTTGGCGGTACAGGCTACCGGGCAGAGAACCCCGAGCAGTTCCGGGAGGTTTTCAAGAAAGCGCTTCAGCAGGAAGGGCCGGTGTGGATTGACTGCAAGATCGGCAGGGAAGAGCGTGTGCTGCCCATGATTCCCGGCGGCGGTACCGTCGAGGACATGATCATCGGATAAGGAGGGACGACCATGACGAGTAAAAAAGAAGTGATCAGCATCTTCGTCGACAACCAGGCCAATGTTTTGACCCGGGTCGTCAGTCTCTTTGGCAGAAGGGGCTTCAACATCGATTCGCTGACGGTGTCGGCTACCAATGATCCGGCGCTGTCCAGAATTACTGTCGTCTTTGATGGCACGGAGCAGAGTCTTGCACAGATTATTACCCAGACGGAAAAGCTGGAAAACGTGCGGGCAATCTTCCCTCTGAAAAAGGAGGACAGTCTCTTTCGGGAGCTGCTGCTGGTTAAAATCGCAGTGACCAAGGAGGATCGGTCCGCCATCAAGGAGATTGTGGAGATCTATAGAGGAAAAATTGTCGATCTCTCTAAAACCAGTATGATTATCGAGCTTACGGGGGAAACCTCCAAGATCGATGGATTTATGAAAATGATAGACTGCTACAATATCGTAGAAGTCTGCAGAACAGGTATCACAGCCATGGAAAGAGGCTGGGAAGAAAAGGAGTAGGAAAATGATCAACAAGTACTATGACCAGGATTGTGACTTAAGTCTGCTGGATGGAAAAACTGTTGCCATCATCGGCTTTGGATCTCAGGGACATGCGCATGCAGAGAACCTGCACGAGAGCGGCGTGGACGTCGTGGTCGGCCTGAAGGAAGGCTCCCGCAGTGCCCAGTCTGCAAGAGATGCCGGCCTGGAGGTTGTCGACGTTGAGACAGCAGCCGAAAAGGGAGACATCGTCATGATGCTGGTACCCGATGAACTGGCGGCAGACATCTACAACACCCAGGTAGCGCAGCACATGAAGGAAGGCAATGTGCTGGCTTTCGCTCACGGCTTCAACATTCACTACAACCTGGTGCAGCCGGCAGAGAACCTCGATGTTATCATGATCGCGCCTAAGGGCCCCGGCCATACCGTCAGAAGCCAGTATCTGGAAGGTCACGGCGTACCCTCCCTCATCGCAGTTTACCAGGATTACTCCGGTAAGGCGAAGGATATCGCGCTGGCTTATGCAAGCGGCATCGGCGCAGGCCGTGCGGGCATCCTTGAGACCACTTACAGAGAAGAGACCGAGACCGACCTGTTCGGTGAGCAGGCTGTCCTGTGCGGCGGAGTAACCGAGCTGATGAAGGCTGGATTCGAGACGCTGGTGGAAGCCGGCTATCAGCCGGAGATGGCATACTTCGAGTGCATTCATGAGATGAAGCTGATCGTTGACCTGATCAACAGCGGCGGATTCGAAATGATGAGAAAGTCCATCTCCAACACCGCAGAATACGGAGACTACTATGCAGGCAAGCAGATCATCGGCAAGGAATCCAGAGAAGCCATGAAGAAGATTCTTGAAAGAATTCAGGACGGTTCTTTTGCCAGCGAGTTCATGCAGGAAATGTCCGCCGGCCGTCAGACCAAGTTCCTGACGACCAGGATGAAGGAGAACGAGCATCTGCTCTGCAGCACCGGCAAGGAGCTGAGAAAGATGATGAGCTGGCTGAAGAAATAAGCGGGCGAACGATTTTCACTCGATCCACTGACACCGGCCGGGCCGTTTTCGGCCGGCCGGTGTTGGCATATTTGAAGGAGATATCATGACGAGAAGAAGTGATCATGTAACGAAGGGCGTGGAGAGGGCTCCTATGCGGAGCTTGTTTTATGCCATGGGCTATACCAAGGAGGAGCTTGCGCGGCCTCTGATCGGCGTGGTCAGCGCCAAGAGTGAGATCGTGCCTGGGCATATGCACCTGGATAAAGTGGCAGAAGCGGTCAAGGCCGGCGTCCGCATGGCCGGCGGTACACCGATCGAGGTGCCTTCCATCGGCGTCTGCGACGGCATCGCGATGGGACACGAGGGAATGAAATATTCTCTGCCCTCGCGGGAACTGATCGCCGACAGCGTGGAGACCATGGCGCAGGCGCACATGTTCGATGGCCTGGTGCTGGTTCCCAATTGTGACAAGATTGTGCCGGGCATGCTGATGGGCGCGCTGCGCATCAATATCCCGACAGTGCTTTGTTCCGGCGGCCCGATGATGAGCGGTCTGGTAGGCGGTGAGGAAACGAGCCTTTCCAAAATGTTTGAGGCGGTAGGCGCCAGAAAGGCGAATCTGATCGATGATGCCAAGCTGCAGGAGTTCGAGGAAAACGTATGCCCGGGATGCGGTTCCTGCTCTGGCATGTATACAGCCAACAGCATGAACTGCCTCAGCGAGGCCATCGGTATTGCGCTGCCGGGAAACGGCACTGTACCGGCTGTCTCCTCGGAGAGAATCCGCATCGCCAAATACGCAGGCATGGCGATCATGAAGATGGTCGAAAAAGACATCAAGGCGAGAGATATCATCAACGACAAATCCATTCTCAATGCACTGGCCTGCGACATGGCACTGGGATGTTCCTCCAACAGTGTGCTGCATCTCCTGGCCATCGCCAATGAGGCGGGCATTGATTTCGACCTGAACACCTTTAATGAATACAGTGCCAAGGTGCCGAACCTGTGCCATCTGGCGCCGGCCGGCGCCACCCATATGCATGATCTGAACCGTGCAGGCGGCGTGCAGGCGGTGCTGCATGAGCTCACCAAGCTGGATCTCATTGACTGCTCCCAGATGACGGTCACCGGCAGGACGGTAGGAGAGAACATCGAAGGACACGAAATCGGCGACACGGCGATCATTCATACGGTGGATGCACCTTACAGCAAGACCGGCGGCATTGCGATCCTCTGGGGCAATATCGCCAAGGACGGTTGCGTCGTCAAGCGCAGTGCGGTGGCACCGGAAATGCTGGTGCACACCGGTCCGGCACGTGTCTTTGACAGCGAGGATGAGGCCATCGATGCGATCTACAACGGCAGAATCGTGGATGGCGACGTGGTTGTCATTCGCTATGAAGGGCCCAAAGGCGGTCCCGGCATGCGGGAAATGCTGAATCCCACCAGTGCGCTGGCCGGTATGAAGCTTGACAAGACGGTGGCGCTGATCACCGATGGACGGTTCAGCGGAGCTTCCCGCGGCGCCAGCATCGGCCATGTCTGTCCGGAAGCGGCCAGCGGCGGTGAAATCGGTTTGATCCATGAAGGAGATATCATCGATATCGATATTCCTGCAAGCAAGATCAACGTACGGGTATCCGATGAGGAGATGGCTGAACGCAGGAAGGCCTATGTGGCACCGGCACCGAAAGTGAAGACAGGCTGGCTCGCAAGATACCAGCGGAATGTTTCCGGCGCCAACAAGGGTGCGGTCATGAAGTAGACCGGCTGACAAATGCCAACAAAATACTACTCTTTGCAGAGAGGCTGGCTTTGAAGGTTTTCGCTTAGGGATTTACTAAAACTGAATAGCAGCAAGTGAACAACTTCATCGGCTAACCTGAAAATAGCGGTCACATGGAGCATAGATGCTTCATGTGGCCGCTGTTCCTTTAGCAGCTTCGTAATTCACATCAGTAAATCACATCAACAACAACATCTTTTTCTATT
>OMZN01000141.1 GCA_900315555.1 uncultured Eubacteriales bacterium | reverse complement strand
GCGATCTTGCGGCGGTATTCGGTGATGCTCATCCCCTCCACTTCCTTAAAGAGCTTGGAGAGTGAGCTGGCCGAAGAAAGACCGATTTCTTCAGCGATCTGCTCCAGGGAATAGTCGGTGTCGATCAGGTAGTTTTTCGCATAGTTGAGCCGGTACAGCGTAAGCGTTTTGCTCAGGCTGCTGCCAAAGTAATCTTTAAATACCCGCGTGACATGGCGGGGCGTGATATGGAAGTAATCGGCCACGTCCTGAATGGAGATAGCATTGTAATAGTTGGCGTGAAGGTACTTGGTGATGGCGATGGGCAGGTTGTTCCAGCGCAGGTTCTTGTCCTGGGAGGGCTTGCTGAGGAAGTTGCGCATGGTCAGGATGATGAAGTTTGTATAATGCGAGCGCGCGATGAACTCCCAGCCAAACTCTTTGGCAAGGACTTCCGTCTGCAGTTTCTCAATGCATCCGCCGGTGTTGAACCGGTCACGGGTAAGCGCATAGGGACGATCCTGCATGAACTCCTCAAATTCGCTGAGCAGACGGTCTTCCGATTCGGTGGCCGGGTCGCTGGAAGAGCCGGCTGCAGCGCTGTTCTTAATGTCGAAAACCATGACAAAGTATCGCTTGGGAATCTGAGGCGTGTAGAGGCTGCAGTGCTTTGTTCCTTTGTTGAGGAGCAGAAGATCCCCTGTGTTGAGAGTGATCCGCTGGTCGTCAAGATCATAGAGCACCGGACCCTGCTCAATATAGTAAATTTCGTAAAATTTGGTATGGTAGTGAGGAAATTCCAGGGCACTGTTATCCAGCCGGTCCACATAGTTGATGACGAAACTATGGTGTCCCAGATTGATTTGCTCTGTATATGGATGGCACAGCAGGCCGGTGGGCTGATGATATTCCATGGAATCCCCTCCTAAGAGTTGTTTGAAAACTGTCACGCCGCAAAGCAGCGGTGATTTTCCTGTTGTTGATACGCTGTGCACCGGATCAGGCACTGAACCAGATTGTCAGACGGATCTGATCCGGACTCTGAACCGAATAATCGAATAGATATATTACGAACAATATTATTATATCATGTTGTGCAAGGCCAAGGCAAAGGACGTGAAATTACATTTTCTGCACATCAATCCGCCTATAGGCACGCACAAAGGCACGCTTTTATAGGAAACACCATAGAAAAACTGAATCAATGCGGGCGCAGCGGCTCCGCCTGCAGATACATACACGGGAACTCGGAAAACGAAAGGGATAATGGCAGGAAAAATGTATAAAAAGGACATGATTACCGAACTTCATGTCCGCAAAGACAGAAAATATAAAGATGTGTCCTTTTCAGTCATAGATGATTTTTGTATATTGAAGTACTATGCAAGTGTCAGAAAATGACGGTATTATTATTTAACGTTTTTTGGAGGTGTATTATGAATAGTGATCCGCGTAATCCGGTTACTTGGGTAAAGACAAGTGATCAGTACGGGTATTACAAGATCCAGCCCAGAGAGCAGTGGGGATACTCATCCATTGACTTTGCAATGAACCTGGTATTCCAGTGCATCGCTCTCTACATCAGTTATTTCTACACAGATATTTTCGGTCTGAAACCGGGCCATGTTGCCATTCTGTTCCTGGTATCCAGGTTCTGGGATGCTGTCAATGACCCGATGATGGGAACGATCATCGAGAGAGTTTCCCCCAAGCGCGGCAAATACTGGCCCTATATCATGTGGGGATCCATTCCTTTCGGTGTCGTTGCTGTTCTGACCTATTCTACGCCCCACTTCTCCTATGGATGGAAGCTGGCATGGGCAGCGATTACCTACAACCTTTTGAACATGCTGTATACATTCATCATCCAGCCCTACATTTCTGCGGCTACGCTGATGACGAATGACCAGAACGAAAGAACCAAGGTGCAGACCACGAGAATGACGCTGGCACAGTGCGGCGGCGTACTCTGTGCTATCATGCTTCCCAACCTTTCCGGTGTGATCGCAAAGCACACATCCATCCAGACCGGCTACATGCTGACAACGCTGATCATGGCGATCATCATGGTGGCTATCCTCATGTGGGGATCCCATCAGATTATTGAAAAAGTACCGCCCCAGCCGGTTGATCCCAACGACAAACCCAATGCGAAAGACGTTTTCAAAGTCTGGTTTGGTATCGGACCTGTCTTTGTAACCTTCGTGCTGTTCCTTGGTGTTTATTCTCTGAGTCAGCTGCAGTCCACCATGGGTGCATACTATATCGTTTACTATGCTGACCATCCGGCACTGCTTTCATGGTTCTCCATGATGATGATGCTGCCGTCTGTATTCGGTGTCCCCTGTGTCCCCTTCCTCATGAAGAGGTTCAAGAAAAAGGGTACCGTTATGTTCGGCCTTTCCTGCGCCGCCATCGGTGCATTCCTTCTGTTCCTGATGCCGCGTACTGCTATTGTGGGCATGTTCGTTTCCAGAGCAATCACCGCGTATGGATATGGTGTTCTGATGGGTTCCCTGTGGTCCGTTATCACTGACCCTGTGGAGTATGCAGACTGGAAAACAGGCAAGAGATATACAGCTATCGTTATGACCGTTACCGGCCTTGGCATCAAGTTCGGTATGATCGTCGGCGGATCGGTTCCGAATGCTGTACTGCAGAAGGTCGGCTATGTTCCCAATCAGGTGCAGACTGCAGAAGCACTGTCTGCTATCAGAAACCTGACCACCTTGCTGCCCCTGGCTGTCGTTCTGGTTACCATGATCGTTTACGGATGCTTCTATCATCTGAACGAGGAAAAGGTACAGCAGATGCAGAAAGAGATTGCAGAAAGAAATGCAAAGCGCAGAGCTGAGGCTGAAAACAAATAAACTAAGGAGGGAATTTGTTATGGCTACGATTGACATGAACAGAGTCAAAGAATTGGATGACAAGTGTCTGAAGATCAGAAAAGACCTGTTGAACTTCATCTACAGGATCGGCATGGGTCATCTGGGCGGTGAGCTTTCCATTGTGGAGATGGCAGTTGCTCTCTACTACGAGTACATGAACTGGGATCCCAAGGATGTGAAGAATCCGGATAGAGACAGGTTCCTTCTGAGCAAAGGCCACTGCTCTGAGACGCTGTATACCATTTTCCAGGATATGGGCAACTATACCATGGATTATATGGTGGAGCACTTTGAGACTCTGGATACCGCAAAATTCGGTATGCACTCCAACAGAAAATATGTTCCGGAAATCGAGATTTCCGCAGGTTCCCTGGGACATGGTCTGCCGATTGCAGTCGGCTATGCTCTGGGTGCAAGATACCAGAAGAAGAACTACCGCGTCATCGTCATGGTGGGTGACGGTGAATTCCAGGAAGGAACCAACTGGGAAGCACTCATGGCCGGCGGTCACTATCAGCTGAACAACCTGGTCTGCATTCTGGACAAGAACAAGGTACAGATGACAGGCCACACAAGAGACGTCATGAACATCGATCCTGTGAAGGACAAGGTGGAAGCTTTCGGATGGAACGTGATTGAAGTGGAAGACGGCAATGATGTAAAGCAGTGTCTGGAAGCCCTCAACAAGATCCCCGAGAGAGATTATGCCAAGAGAAGCAAGCCGACATTTATCATCAACAATACCGTCAAGGGTAAAGGCGTTGATTTCATGGAAGACAACTACAAGTGGCATGGCGGCGGCATCGCCAAGGAACAGTTGGATGAGGCCCTTGCTGACGTAGAAAAGAATAGGATGGTGAGATAAATGGCAGTACAGACAACGTACGATTTTGATATGATGTTATCCAGTGCCAGAGAAGCCTACGGCGAAGAGCTTCTGGCTATGGCGCAGGAGGGTGAAGAATTCGTGTTCTGCTATTCCGATAACGTGGCAGAATCCACCAAAGCCGGTCAGATGATCAAGCAGTTCCCCGACAGATGCTTCAACTTCGGCATCGCAGAGCCGGATGAAGTCGGCGCCAGTGCCGGTCTTGCTCTTTCCGGACTGACAGTGTTCTCGCAGGTGTTCGGTCCCTTCCTTCCCCTGCGCGCTGCGGATCAGATCCACACAGATATCGCTTACAACGATGTCAAAGTCAGACTGATCGGAACCCACTCCGGCGTAACTGCTGCAGGCGGTCCGACCCACAATGACATCGCCGATCTGGCATTGTACAGAGCGATTCCTAATCTGACTGTATGTGTTCCTGCCGATGCGGGACAGTGCAAGAAGATCATCCGTGCTTCTATGGACTATGAAGGTCCTATGATCATTCGTATCGACCGTGCGGGTTCCCCCAATGTATACGCGGACGACAACTATGAGTATGAGATCGGTAAGGCCATCGAAACCATCGCAGGTGACGATGTGACCATTATCTCCACCGGTTCCAATATCTACGAATGCATGATGGCGAGCAAGAAGCTGGCAGAAGAAGGTATCAGTGCCGGCGTTATCGATATGCACACCATTAAGCCGCTGGATACGGATGCCATTATCAAGTATGCGAACAAGACCGGCAATGTGGTAACCGTAGAGGATCACTCCATTAACGGCGGTCTGGGCGGTGCTGTTGCCGAAACACTGTGCGAAGCCGGATTCGGTGGCAAATTCAAGAGAATCGGCATGCCGGATGTGTTCTCCGTTCTGGGATCGCCGGACGATATTTATCACTTCTACGGTATGGACAGAGACGGCATCTACAAGACCATTAAGGAAATGCTGTAAGAGCAGGGAGGATAAAAATGGCTGAGAACAAATATGGAAACTTTTCACTTGATTATTTCAGTCTGGAAGGCAAAGTAGCCATTATCACCGGTGCCAACCAGGGCCTTGGCGAAGCGTATGCAGTAGCGTATGCCAAGGCAGGGGCGGATCTTTACATCCCCCACTTTACAGAAGACATTGATGAAGTGAAGGAACTGGTCGAGGCCGAAGGACGCAAGGTGAAGTTCATTCGCGGCGACCTGACGGATAAAGAGTATATCCAGAAGGTTGTTGACGGCTGCATGGAGGAGTACGGCAAGATTGATATTCTGATCAACAATGCCGGTGCGTCCGCTTTCGCTCCTTTCCTGGAGTATCCTGACAAGTACTGGGATATGTGCATCAACCTGGATTTGAATGCGGTATATCACCTGTCTCATGCGGTAGGCAAGGTCATGGCAAAGCAGGGCTACGGTAAGATTATCAATGTCGGTTCGGCGCTGTCCTACACGGCGGATAAGAACTGCCCGCCTTACACCGTGTCCAAGACCGGCATCATCGGCATGACGAGAGTTTTCGCCAACGAGCTGGGACAGTACAACATTCAGACCAATGCCATCTGTCCCGGATTCCTGGCAACCGATGTCAATGCAGAGCTGAGAAAGGATCCCAAGTTCACTGAGAAGATCACGAACAGAATTGCAGCCGGCCGCTGGGGAAAGATGGAAGACCTGATGGGCACCGTTGTATTCCTGGGCAGTAAAGCATCTGATTATGTCAATGGATGGCACATCAGTGTAGACGGCGGATTTACTACCGTTCTTTAATCACAAGGAGGTAACAGCTATGAAAACTTTATGTGGTGTATATGTTGGCGATATGAAGGATCCCAACCCGGAAACCAGAGGCAAGGTTGACCTGGTGGACATTCCCGAACCGGAAATGGGACCGCAGGATGTCAGAATCAAGGTGGCATACTGCGCGATCTGCGGATCCGATCCCCACGTGGTAGGCGGCTGCTTCGGCGAAGCACCGGGATCCACGGACCCGATTCCCCTCGGTCATGAAATTTCCGGTGTCATCACTGAACTGGGACCGGAAGCCAACCACAAAGGCCTGAAGGTCGGCGACAGAGTGGCCGGTAACTTCCTGCGTTTCTGCGGCGGATGCTACTACTGTCAGAACGGTCAGCAGCAGTTCTGCGAAAACGGCAATGACTACAATCGTCCGGGCATGGCACCTGAAATCATCTGGCACGAAGATCAGGTTTACAAGCTGCCTGACTCTGTCAGCCTGAAGGAGGGCTGCCTGCTGGAGCCCATGTCAATCATCATCCGTATGATGGATAAGTCCAACATGAAGGCCGGCATGAGAGTTTGTGTCAGCGGCGGCGGCCCCATCGGTCTGATGGCACTGCAGACGTACAAAATGTTCGGCGCTACCAAGCTGACGCTGATCGAACCGATCGCTGAGAGACGCGAAATTGCAAAGGAATTCGGTGCAGATTACTGTATTGATCCTATCAATGAGGACGTACGCGCCAAGGCAGATGAGATCACCGGCGGACTGGGCTATGACGTTGTTCTGGATGCTTCCGGATCCGTTCACGCTGTAGAACCCCTTCCGGACATTGCGGCCAAGTGCGGTACTCTGATCTACGGCGCGCAGTATCCCAATGACTACGAAATGCCCTTTAATATTTCCAAGTACTGCTACTTCAAAGAGCTGACCATCACCGGTGTCTATGTAGCTCCTTACGCTTATCCGCGTGCTCTGCAGATGTTGACCAGGATGAACCTGAAGCCGCTGACCAGTAAAGTCTTTGATCTGGACGACGGCGTGGAGGCGTTCAAAGCACAGCTGTCCGGAAAATATCCTAAGATTCTGATCAAGTGCAACCCGGACCTTGAGTAATCGGAGCCTGCATAAACAGAAAGCAGAAGGAAACGAGTATGCAAAAATGGAGAAGCCTTTGAGCTTCTCCATTTTTCAGGTTTTGCCATTTTTTCCGGAGGGCACGAGACTGCATCTCATTGAGTCCGGATACCGGGCGTCGAGCCGCAGAGGATGTTGGACCTGATGACCGAAAAAATGTCCTTTTTGAAAATCGAAAATATTCAAACGAAATGATAACCTAATTAAAGTTATTGTGTTCTAAATCGTTATATCTTAAGTTACAACGGCATGCGGGCGTTCCTTTCGGGGTGCAGAACCGGTCCGATGCTGTTGCTGTATTGATTTTTGTTTTCGTTGAGTTGTTTCTTTTTGGCGTAACTTAAGGAGGTAGTTTATGGCGGACAAAAAAGAGGTTCAGCGTTTGACAGATATTGCTTATGAAATGCGAACCAAACTTATTGACCTGTGCGGAGCCTACGAAGGTTCTGTGCATATCGGAGGCGACCTTTCCATGACGGATCTGCTGGTAGGCCTTTTCCACCATGGTCTGAATCTGGATCCGGACGATTTCAAGAATCCGGAGAGAGATCGCTTCATTCTCAGCAAGGGACATGGTGCGGTCTGCATGTACATTGCCATGTGCCTGCGCGGTTTCTTCGATTATGATGAGATCGTCCGCACATACGGTCAGCTGGACAGCGCATTCGGCATGCATCCCTGCAAAGTACACCTGCCGATGCTGGAGTGCTCTTCCGGTTCTCTGGGACAGGGTCTGCCCATGGCTGTAGGCATGGCCATCTCTGCCAAACAGAAAAAGCAGGGACACCGTGTTGTATGTATGATGGGTGACGGAGAAACCTGCGAAGGCTCCATCTGGGAAGCCGCACTGACAGCAAGTTCTTACAAGCTGGGCAATCTGGTCGGCATCATAGACAGAAACAAGCAGATGATGTGCAGCCATTTGGATGAAGATCTGATCTTCCAGGATCCCTATGCAGACAAATGGAAAGCGTTCGGCTGGAATGTCATTGAGATTGACGGCCATGATATGAATGCGATTGTGGATGCACTGGACAATCTTCCTCCGGCTTCCTCATATCGTCCCACGGCCATTGTTGCGCATACCATCAAGGGCAAAGGCGTCAGCTTCATGGAGCGCCAGGTAGGCTGGCATGCAGGCAAGCTGAATGAAGAGGACTATAAAGCGGCACGCGAGTCTCTGGCAAAGAACTATGGCAAGGAGGGCTAAACATGGCAGGATCATTTAATTTCGGTGAATGGATTTCGGCAAGAAGCGTCATTGGATCGACCTTGTATGAGATCGGAAAAGAAAACGACAAGCTGTTTGTCTGCACGCCGGACGTCGGCATGAGCCTGATCGAGTTCAAAGAGGCATTCCCTGACAGGTATGTGGATGTAGGCATTGCGGAGCAGGACTGCATCGGTGTAGCTGCCGGTCTGGCACTGGAAGGCAATATTCCGGTGGTCATGGGCATGCTTCCCTTCCTGTCCATGCGCGCCTGCGAGCAGGTCAGAACGGCCGTTGCCTACCAGAATCTGCCGGTAAGAATCATCGGTACCGGCGGCGGACTGACTTCCGGCGGCGGATCGACGCATAATGCCATGGAGGATCTGGCGATTCTCAAGTCCATGGTCAATATGACCGTGCTTTCCATCGGTGACCCCAACATGATCCGTGATATTCTGAAGCTGTCCATGGATTATGAAGGACCTATGTATATCCGTCTGGCGCAGGGCAAGAAAGACAGACAGCTCTATGAACCGGGCACGAAGGAATTCAGCATCGGCGGCAGCGTAACCGCCAGAGAAGGCAAGGATATCACCATCATCGCGCACGGCGAAATGGTTGGAGAATCCCTGGATGTAGCGGAAGAAGCGGCAAAAGACGGCATTGACGTCCGCGTGATCGATATGTATACCATCAAGCCCTTCGATGAGGCAGCTGTCAAGAAAGCTGTAGACGAGACAGGCAAGATCATTGTCTGGGAAGACCACCTCATGAGCGGCGGCCTTGCCAGTTCCATTGCTGACTACTTTGTGGACAACGATATCCGTCCGGAGAAATTTAAGAGATTCGGCATTCCGCAGGTTTACGCGGGATTCGGCGACGGCGAAGCACAGCGCAAAAAGTACGGCTATGCTGCCAAGGATATCCTTGCTGCAGTCAAGGAAATGTGTAAGTAGGATGGCGACAGGAAATCGCTGTCGAAAATTGGGAGGTAAAAAATGACTGAAAACGTGAAAACGGCACGCCCGCCGGTAGATGAATATACCAAACTCAACGTGCCCCGCAAGATCGGCTATGCCTGCGGCGACTTTGCCTGCAACATGAGCTGGTCACTGGTAAGTTCCTATCTGGTATTTTTCCTGACAGATATTGCTCTGATTCCGGCCGCTACAGTAGGTCTTTTGATCTTCATCTCAAAATTCTGGGATGCGGTCAATGACCCGATTATCGGATCCCTGGCTGACAGAACCAATTCCAGATGGGGAAGATACAGACCTTGGGTTATCTTCTCCTTTGCACCGATGCTGCTGTTCAATGTGCTTACATTTACCACGAACACAGCATGGTCGCAGACCGCCAGAACCATCTGGGGTCTGGGGATGTACTTCATCCTGGTACTTGTATACACCATGGTTAACGTCACCTATTCGGCTATGCCGGCTATGATGACCAGAGATACGGAGACAAGAAGCTCCCTGTCCAGCTATCGTATGACGGGCGCTTTCCTGGCCATGACCGTGCTGTCCTTCCTGACGCTGAGAATCGTCAACGCCTTTGGCGGCGGTGCCCATGGCTATCAGAGTGCAGCGATCTTCTTCTCCTGCCTGGCAGCTCCCTTCTTCATCATCACCATCGTATCCACCAAGGAAGTGGTTACTGTTGATGATTCGAAGGTCAAGAAGGTCAACTTCATCAAGCAGTTTGCCGTGCTGAAAGGCAACTGGCCTGTTATTCAGATCGCCATTGCTTATCTGGCATGGGGCGTTATTCAGGGCGGTATGACACTTCGTCTGTACTTCTGCACCTACAATGCCGGTGACAGCATCCTGTATGCCAACACCCAGACGGCATGGTCCGTAGCCGGCATGATCGGTGCGTTCAGCGTCACCTTCTTTGTAAAGAAAGCAAAGAACAAGGGCACCATCGGCGGTATTGCTTTCACGCTGGTCGCTGTGGCCTCTGCTGTCTGCTTCTTCCTGCCGATCAAGACGGCCGGCGGTGTAGGCGCATACTATGTGATGAACATCATCGTTGGATACGGTTCCGGCATGATGCTGGGCAACGTATTTGGCATGATGCCGGATACAGCAGAATATACCTATGAAAAGACAGGTGTTTATGCGGCCGGCTTCCTTTCCACCTTCATCAACTTCATGCTGAAGGTCGGGCAGGCATTCGCCATTTCCGGTGCTTCGGTTCTGCTGGACAAGGTCGGCTATGTCGCCAACGCAACCCAGACCCCGAAAGTTCTGTTCACCATGAACTTCGGCGCGCACATGTTCGTTGCGATTCTGGCTGCGATTGCTGCTATTGCGATGTTCAGCTACAAGCTTGACAAGAAGACCTATAACGAAATCGTTGCAAGACTGAGAGACAAAGGCATGGCCAACTAAAAGGCGTGCATCAGCATGCTGACGGGAACAACAAAAGCAGGGTGCGGCTGCTGAGGCTGCCGCACCCTGAAGACAAGTAGGAGGTAATTATGACGACGATGAAGCAATTATGGTGGACTGAGAAAGACCATATCGAGCTGAAAGATGTGGAAATCCCGGAAGTCAAACCCAACGAAGTCAAAGTTAAGATTGCGTATGCTGCCATCTGTGCCAGCGATGTGCATCAGGTTGAGCAGGGCGTCATGGGCGCGACGCCTCCGGCACCTCTGGGTCATGAAGCTTCCGGAACACTGGTGGAAGTCGGCGAAGAGGCAGCCAAGGCCGGTTACAAGGTCGGCGACAAGGTAACGATGTTCCCTGTTTCACACTGCGGCGAATGTGAATGGTGCAAGAGAGGCATGGAGCAGTACTGTACCAATGCCAAACCGACTGGGGCTTTTGCGGAATACGTTGTTACCGATGTCAAGACGGTATACAAACTGCCTGATAACGCAGACCTTATGAAGTATGCCATCACGGAGCCGACAACCTGCTGTCTCAGAGCCATGGATCTGGCACCGATCAGACACGGTGCGACGGTGGCCATTGCTGGTGTAGGCGGCATCGGTTCCATCATGCTGAACCAGATTCTTCTGTCCGGCGCAGCGAAGATCACGGTCATCGAACCTGTGGCTGACAAGAGAGAAATGGCACTGGAGATGGGTGCACAGTACACCATCGATCCGTTCAACGAGAACGTGCAGGAAAGAGCGATGGAGATTACGGACGGTCTCGGCTTTGACTATGTATTTGAGATGTCCGGCTCTCCCAAAGCAGCGCAGACACCGCTGGATATTCTGGCGCGCTGCGGTAATGCGGTATACTTTGCCGTATTCCCGCCCACATTCGAGATGCCGCTGAACCTGCATTCCCTCTACATGAAGGAAGGACGTATTCAGACGGTCTTCACATCGACACAGATCGTTCCGCGTGCGATCAACATGATCGAGCGGATGCAGACAGACAAGATCATCGGCAAGATCATGCCGTTGAGCCAGGCGGTGGAAAGCTTCGATGTATTCCATTCGTCCAAGTACTGCAAAATCCTTCTGGACTGCAGCAAGCCGGAATAGTACGGTACGATGCGCGCAGATTTCAGAAGAAAACTTTGAGATCACTGTTCACGCGGCCGGCAGCTTTTCGGCCGCGTGAACTTTTTACCGGAACTTTTTTTGCTAGAGAATAATTACTAGAGAGAAAGATGAACAAACGACGTCTTACAATATCTTTATGTGCCGCCTCCTTTCTGCAGATGGGCGCACTGGCAACGGCGTCCGGGATGGCGGACATGGTGAAAGCTTTCCCCGATGTACCGGTTACCCTTGTACAGCTGCTGACGACGCTGCCTATTTTGATTCAGACACCGGTGACATTGTTTGCCACGTTCTTCTGCCGGTTTCTGAGCAAGAAAAAGCTGCTGATTCTGGCCTGTGTCTTTTTTCTGACAGGCGGCCTGATCCCCTTTTTCATCCACAACTTTCTGGTCATCGTTATCATGCGATGCTTGTATGGAGCGGCTGTGGGTCTTGTGATTCCTCTGGTGACGGCACTGGCAGGAGAACATTTTGAAGGCGGCAAGCGCGCCGGTGTACTTGGACTGGCTTCTGCCATCGGTATGCTGGGCGGTGCCTTCTATACGTTCGCAGGCGGTCTCCTTTCCGTGGCGGGATGGAATTACTGCTTTCTCACCTATCTGGTAGGTATTCCGGTTCTGATTATCGTTGCCTCCTGTCTGGAGGATGAAGGAATCCGCCACGCTGTCCCTGCTAACCATGAGAATAAAGGCAGCAGATCAGGTCTGCCGGCTATGGTCTTTGTTATTGCCTTGGGCTCTTTGGTGTATCTGGTGCTTTATTTTGCCTATACCAATACTATTTCTCTGTTTGTTGCAGCAGAACATATCGGGAATTCGGCAGATGCTGGAATTTCCTATTCGCTGGTGAATATCTGCGGTTTTATCGGCGGTCTGCTCTTTGGAAAACTACATCGGAGGCTGCGGGAAATGCTGGTGCCGCTGTGCGTTGGTGTGACGATGGCCGGATTTGTTATTATAGCCATATCCGAGACCATGCCTGTGCTGCTGATCGGCAGCGTGCTGATCGGTCTGGGGATATCCTGGTTCCTGCCGGAGACGCAGTATATCATCAGTGCCGTGGTGCGGCCGGAGCAGCTGACCCTGGCTTACGGGGTCAACGGGGCCATCACCAATGCGGGACAGATCCTGTCGTCGCCGATCTTTGCCTTCCTGGCAGCCGCACTGGGGATCGCCACGGAGCGCGGGGTGATTTTGAGCGCCGGCATCGGCTACATTGCCCTGACGGTGATCTGTGTTCCCTTTGGTTTGTATCTGCTGAAGAAAATACCCGGAACCGGGGAGGAAAGAAAATGAAAAGAATCAAAGCAGCCATCACGGAAGGCCGGGGAAAGCCTTTTGTGATTGAAGATGTAGAACTGGACGACTATAAGGAAGACGAGATCCTGGTGGAAATCAAGGCCGTTGGTATCTGCCATACTGATGAAGCGGCGCAGATGCAGATGCTGCCGGTGCCGCTTCCTGCGGTGCTGGGCCATGAAGGCGCCGGCATCGTCAGAGAAACCGGTGCTGCCGTCAGTGAGTTTGCACCGGGGGATCATGTCGTGCTGTCCTTTGCTTCCTGCGGCGCATGCGATCCCTGCCTGCAGGGAAAACCATATGCCTGTGAGAACATGGTTCCTCTTAATTTTCAGGGGGTCATGCAGGATGGAAGCCGCCGGCACTGGTACAAGGGGAAGCAGTTGAGCAATTTCTTTTCCCAGTCCTCCTTTGCTGCGATGTGCGCTGTAAAAGCAAGGAATGCGGTTAAAATTGACAAAAGCATCGACCTGGGGGTGGCGGCGCCCTTTGGCTGCGGTATCCAGACAGGTGCCGGGATTGTACTCAACAGTCTGGATCCCCCTTTTGGCTCTACGCTTGCCGTAAGCGGCTGCGGCACAGTGGGTATGTGCGCCATCATGGCGGCAGCCATCCGCGGCTGTAAGGAGATCATTGCCATCGGCGGCAATGAAAAAAGTCTGGCGCTGGCAGAGGAACTGGGCGCCACAAGGACGATTAACCGAAAGAAAACAGAGGATATTCCGGCAGCGATCAGAGGGTATGCCGGTGTCGGACTGGACTACTTCATTGATACCAGCGGCGTGGAGACAATGATCAACAACGGGATGGAATCTCTGAACTACATGGGCACACTGGTGATGGCCGGTGCAGGCTCCACCTTGCATCTGGGGCTGAACCTGGGTGCCAAGACCATCAAAGGGGTTACGGAAGGGAATTCCATTCCCAAACACTTTATTCCCGCACTGCTGGATTATTATCAGAGAGGCCTCTTCCCTGTCGACAAACTCATCAAGTTCTGGCGATTCGATGAGATCAACGAAGCCTTTGCGGCATCGCACAGCGGCGAAGCCATTAAGGCAGTTTTGCGCATGGACTAATGATACGAATGACCTAACGATGCAAATATTCCACGATGTGAATGAACTAAAAAAGTGGGAAGCCGGTATCGGCTTCCCGTTATTTTTCGAATCTCTTCCGGTGCTTTTGAATGAGATTAAAGACTTCCCGGCGGTTTTTCAGATAGCGCATGGTGAAACTGGTATGCGGATCTCCTGTATCAATAAAGAGACCGTCACGCATGGTGTGAACCGCCTTGATATCTTTGTAGGGAAGATCGCAGTCCTTGGTGCCGGCGTTGCCCAGCATGCGGCGGTCGGTGAGGATCATGCACGCCTGCTGAGAGCGTACAAGAACCTGGGCTGCGCTGACCATCATCCAGATGGAAAGAACATTGGTCAAAATCAGAATCACAATCTTATCGGCATAGATACGTCCTGCCACGAAAGAAATGACTGCGACAGCGATAAAGATGGCGAGACTGAACAAACTGGAAAAATCAGCGACCAGTTCGACTTCCTCGCTGCGTTTGAGCTTCTTTTTCAGCTCCTCAACCTGTTTCTGCTTTCCTTTCGTCATATGATATACCCTGTTGCTTTCTGCAAGTTAGAAATTCAAGTATTGATAGAAATATTATAGCCTCTGCTATAGAGAAGGAAAATGCTTTTTTGAGACAAGTTTTGCGATATTTCGTCCGGATGCAGATGCCAGATAGCGGAAGCTGCAAATGGTTGATATCTGTAGCGGCAGCCGCTTCAGTATTTCTTCCGCGCAAACAGTCCGGCTGTTCCCAGCATGAGCATGGGGAAAAGAAATGAAGCAAGGGTCGCCAGTGTCCAGGCCGTATCGCTGGTGCTGGTCTTTATCCAGACAATCAGTCCGAGAGCAGAGCCGGCAATGATGGCGAGGATGGGAAGATGATGCAGCTCTTTATTAGAAAGCATGGACATGAAAACTGTCGATGCAGCTGCAGCGAAAAGAATGCCGCAGAATGTATCGATCTGCAAAAGGGAAACATTCTCCAAAGAGATGGCTGTCATGGCACAGATCAGGCTGATAAGGGACGTGAAAACCCTGGCGAATGTGATAGCTTTTTGATCGCGGACCGCATAGGCAGATGGTTCTGCATCGGGGTTCATCGGCACCACCTCGTCATAGATTTCTGTCGAAGCCAGAGCCATACATCCCATCAGACTGCTTATTATCGTTGTCGTTCCTACTGCCATCATAAACACACCCATGACCGACTGCAAAAACGGCGAGAAATACCTGGTCAGCATTTCTCCGGAAAGAACCATGCTGCTGTTGGCGTGGCTGATGTCAAGATTGAGATACAAGGCAGTATAACCGAATAGAATGGTGCTGATTACGGCACAGGGAATGAACATGACAACGCCGCCGAGGATAAAAGAGCGGATAAATGTTTTCTGATCCCGGGCTATTCTGGATTTCAGATAGTAGACCGGATCCAGCACAGTCTGCGAAAAGCCGGCGATTAAAGCAGAGACAAAGTATCGTCCGCCGGCAGGAAGTGCAATGGTGAGGATATCCGGGTTGTAGTTAATATTGTGCGGGTCGTTCTTCACGAGGAGCATGCCCTGATACAGATCCGCAAAGCTGAACTTTTGAGTAATGCACAGGACCAGGATGATAAGGGAGACCAGAATGACAAAGAACTGAACCACATCGTTCAAAAGATTGGCATGGATACCAGCTATGATGATAAAGCATGCGCTTACAATGACAGATAGAAAGGCAATCTGCTTGTAGGATATACCAAACAGACTGCTGAAGGCGAATCCGATACCGGCTGCCATTTCAATGACGATATAGACGGTGATCAGGACCGAAAGAGCAGCAAAGAAACTGGCGGTTTTCCTTGAAAATCGATTTCGTATCATATCCGGAAGGAAGACCGATACCGGATAGTACTTTCTCAAAAACAGCAAGGTGATGGTCATCAGTAAAAAGGCGATCCCTGCGCCCAGCGCATAAGACCATAAGCCCGAGATCCCATAAGACGTTCCGGCTTCGGCCGCACCGATGATGGTGGTAGTCCAGAGCCAGCAGTTAAACACACCGGGTGTCAGCACGGTGGCAGGCACACGATAGCCGGCATAGATAAATTGGTCAACAGAAGCTGAAGATCTACTGCGTGCAGATCTTCGCCTGCAGATTATGATAATAACTGCTTCCAGCAGTGCGAATGCCATAATGATGAGGAAACCCGTCATGTTACTTACCATCCTCTCGTCCTAATAGAGACAGTATAGCAGAGAGGAGGGGAAATCCCCTCCTCTCTTAGAGAATGCCTGCCGGCATCAGTATTTTTTTGTAAGGACATCAAACGTATCCGGACGGCGGTCTTTCATGAAGGTGTAGTACTCTATCCGTTTTTTCTGGGTGTCTGTCAGATCAAGATTAGCGTGAATGATGCCTTCCACCGGTTCGTCCAGGGATTCAATAACGTTGCCGACAGGGTCAATGATCTTGCTTCTGCCGAAGAATCCCAGTCCGCGGTCATTGCCGATCCGGTTGGCTGCGACCAGATGCAGCGTATTGTCGAAGGCGCGTGCCCGCGTGATGAGATCCCAGTCTCTTGCGGTATTCATATCCCAGGAAGAGGACTCTGTGATTTCCCAGTTGGTGCAGACGACAAGGAGATCAGCTCCCTTCAGGGCATAGCTTCTTGCAACTTCGGGGAAAGCAGTATCCCAGCAGATCATAACACCGAATTTCCCAAAATCGGCTTCGAATACAGGGAAATCACAGCCTGCCCGGCACCAGGTTTTTTCTGTATCGAAGGGATGGACTTTGCGGTAATGTCCCATTAAGTCGCCGTCTCTGCTGATGATGGCAGAGGAATTGTAGAGGACATCGTTGAGATCAGGATCTCTTTCGGAAAGACCGTAGACAATATACACATTGTACTTTTTTGCCAGTGTCTGTATTTTTCTGACGCTGGGATCCTCTGTCAGAACATAGGAATTGGCTTGGAATTCTTCTTTAGTACAAAGATAGCCGGTGGTAATGAGTTCCGGGAACACGATTAAGTCTGTATCCGGTCTTTCAGAAACGATGGATTCTATGTTTTCGACCATCTTGTTCAAATTGTGCTGGTAATCCGCCAGCATGGGCTCCATCTGTACGCATGATACGTTTACCATTGTTTTCATCCTTTCTGTATTCTCTACCGTTTTCTGAACATATTATAGATTTCTTTTAAAGCAGGAATGGCGATTGTGAGAAATCCAACACAGATCCAGCCATAGCAAGCCCAGTAAAAGATCTTTAAAGCTGTTTCACTCATCATTTTTTATTCCTCCTCCAGTGTAATATTTACCTTCTGTGCAGGTTCATAGTTCTTCAGTTTGTTAAAATCAAACTCATATTTGCTGAAAACAGAGCCAAAGAAAATCACAATATAGGGAAGTACAAGAGCAACCAGATTGCCAAAGAACTGTGCATTGTTCTGATCCTCGATCATAAAGAAGGTGATTAACCCTCCGGCAAGTCCGGCGACCATGGAAATGACGGCAACTTTAGGAGAAGTCTTTTTCCAGAGAAGACCGCAGAAGAAGCTGGCGGTAGGTGCGGCAAACAGGATGCCGCTGAAAATATCAATCTTCAGCAGAGAAACACCTTCCAGCAGCACTGCAACGACCGCAACGACAGCACCGATCAGAATGACAATCTTTTTTCCGAAGGAAAGCTGCTCCCTTTCTGTTGCCTGCGGGCGAATGCGCTTGTAAAAATCAACGGTGAAAAGCGCCTGTGCACCTGCCAGCCCGTTACCGCCGGTTGTCATGCCGGCCATGAAAGCCATCAGGGCAAAGAGCAGGGAACCGATGCCGGTTCCGAAAACCATGTCCATGATATAGGGTGCAGCTTCAGAAAGAGAGGAGACACCGTTCCCCTCCCCGATGCCTAGTGCGATGAGGGAGGTTCCAAAGACGTTTCCGGAAAGAATAGGAACAGGCGCCCAGCCAAGAACCGTACCGATGATATAGGCTTTCATCAAATCCTTCCTGCTGGTCGTCGCAATAGCCTTGGAGTAATAGCCCTGATCCAGCAGAACTTGTCCCATGGCAACGATAGCAGCGATGAGGCCGTATTTCAGACCGGCAACGGAAGTCATCGATAAAGCTTCCGGATTGTAGTTGGGATTGTTTTTGTTGTTTGCCACATCCATCAAACCATCATAGATGGTATCCAGGCCAATGGTCTTGAGTATGATGGGAACGGCGATGATGAAAATGATGCAGACGATGAAAAACTGAATTACGTCATTGAAAATGGAGCCTCTCAGTCCTGCTCTGGAAATATAGAGAGCCACAATCATGATGGGAATGACAGCTCCTACCCAATAAGGGATATGGAACATTGAGTTGAAGACGATACCGATACCGACACCTTGTTCTGTGACAACATAGAGAACAACAGCGATGCCGAACACGAAAAAAATGGTTGAGACAGTCTTTCCGAAGCGCTCGCGGATGAATTCCGTGAATGTTGTGCACTTTGGCATAATCTTTCTAAGATGCAGCACCAAGGGGATGAAGAAAAAGAACGGCAGAGCAGCTCCCCACATATAGTTGAATCCTCCGGAGACACCATACCATGTGCCTGCTTCTGCTGCACCCATAATAGTCGTGGTCCACACCCACGAGATCATGACACTGGCGGAAATGATACCAAAGGGAATGCCCCGGCCGGCGACAACGAAGTCATCGACCCCCTCGGATGGAAATTTCTTGGATACTGCGAAAGATATGCCGATGAAGACAAAGGCAAATCCAATGAGTACCACATATCCTAATGCACTACTTGCCATAACTGTGTCCTCCTTTAACACATTGTAATAAAATATAGTATATTATTGTCTAATGACGTTTAAATAATACCATTGAGAAAAATAAAAGTAAATAGAAATATTACTGTTTAGTAATATTTAGAACACAAAAAACTGCACAGCATAAACGTGTGCAGCCTGATAGCAGAAAATGCTGCTGCAGTTCAGTCGGCGGAGGGGTGCAGCGCCTTGAGGATCATATAGTAGTTATGTCGAATGTTCAGTGTTTTGTCTCTGGTTAAGAAAGAGACGAGATAGGAGATGAGCGTGTTGCCGATGATGCCGCCCAGAACGGTCATCAAAGACATTCTGCTGTCAATGAAGAGGGTGATTACACAGTAAATGATTCCGAAAGCGCTGCCCCAAAGCGCGCCCTTTGTATTTAAGATTCTGGAGAACCAGGCGCACAGGTACTCCGGAACGATAATAATGCTGGCGATAGAAATCCCCAGAATCCACAAACGTACAATATTGTGAAGATTAATGGAAAAGGCAAACCCGGCTGCGCCGCAGACAATCATGGAGACGCAGCTCCAGAAGATCAGTTCCCTGTCGCTGGCTTCTTTGTTGATGAATCGGCGGATGAGTACATTGGAGAACAGGGCGCCACAGGCCTGCAGATAGCTGTCACAAGTGGACATAATGGCCGAAATGACGGCAAGCAGGAAGAAAATCATTAGAAACTTTCCGACTTTGTTGGAGATGACCCAGTACAGAAGCTGGTTGGCATCAATGCTGCCGCGGGCAATGACGTTGTCAAAGATACCGATGTAAGCCGGAAGGATCAGCAGAAGGAGGGTGATTGTAAGAGGAATCAAATATCCCCAGAAAGCGCTTTTGGATGTTTTGGCAGAGTAGATTCTAATCCAATCGGATTCATCGCCCATCAGGAAGAACAGTCCAAAGCAGACGCTGTAAAGCAGCAAATAGGAAGGTGAAGCCTGGGGAAACAGAATGTTGATATGTGAAAGATCGCCGCTGGATCGATAATAGGCGGCTACATTGTCCAGTCCTCCACATAGCTTCAGACTGACCGCCAGCAGCAGAATCATACCGATGGTCTGCAGGAAACCTTGTACGACATCGGTTGATACAACGGCCCACAATCCGCTGAGACAGGTGTATCCGGTGATGGCGATAAAGGTAACCAGCAAGGCAAGATTAATATCAATATGAAACACAAAAGTCAGAAGGAAAGCAAGCGCAGTGAACTGCATACCAATCATGGTAATGTTTCTGATTAGCAGACTGATCACAGTGGGGATACGAATGAGGCCTCCCATTTCGGGATAGCGGGCGGCCATCAGATCTCCGATGCTTTGAAAATTTCCTCTCCGGATTTGACGGATGAAGAGAAGTGCAAAGACATAGCCTATGATGCAGGAAAGTGCAAAGATCCAATATTGAGAAGCGCCATGTTTCGCAGCACTGCCGGAAAGACCAATGATCGTTCCGCCGCCGATCCAAGTCCCAAGATAAGTAAAGATAATAAATGAGATCGTCAGCTGACGGCCGCAGTATGCATATTCTTCATAAGAATGAAGTGCTCGTTTTACAAAAAAGGCACTTAGCAGAAACAAGCATAGAATATATCCTGAAATCGTCAATATGAATAAAATACTCATTTATGATCCTGCATTTTGATCGTTATTCAGACTGGGGATCTCCGTTTCTGTTTGCTTTGATCCAGTCCACGACTTCATCCTGGTCGAAGCGTATATTTTTGCCTACCTTAATATAGGGCATACCCTTTTTCTTTAGATTGTATACTGTTGCTCGCGTAACCTGCAGCATATTTCCGACATCTTCCACGGTCAGAAATTTGATATCTGATGACATAGTGTTCACCTCGTAGTAATGCAAACAGAATTCTATATATTATTATATCTTATTGTATATTAAAATCAATATCGACAATATCTAAGAAGCTGATTCCGTCGGGAATGTCTAAAATAAGCAGTTGAATTTACATGCTGCATTTTCGATCGAGGGATGTTTTCGGGACAGCTTCAGGAATACAATGGAAGCAGAAGATGAAAGAGAACGAAAACGGAGCTCGAGTTCTGATCAAACCGATGTAATGTTGGAGGTGTCAGTATGACAGAAGAACAGGCTTTTGCAATAATACGTGATTTCTATACGCGCGGGAAACCGGAAAGGGATGAGCCAGCCTTTGAGGATGCATGTCATGCTTTGATCTATCAGATGGGACGCATGGACATTGCAGCAGATTTCGGTGCATACTATTATGAAAAGAAGCTCTATGATCTGGCTGCGAAGTATTACACGCTTGCGGCGGAAGCCGGCATACCTTTTGCCTGGCTTGGCATGGGCTATATTTGGTACTATGCACGGTTGGGCATTCGCGATGATCAAGAGGCGTGCCGCTGCTTTATACGGGCACTGGAAATTTTGAGCGGCACACGTATTGACGAATCGGCGTTCTGGCAAGTCAACACGAAGATCAACCTTTTCTGCCCGGAGGATCTTGATACCTATATCAACGCAGCATATAAGCTGGCCGATGCGTATCGGGAGGGACGAGGCGTTGAGAAGAATGACAAGCATTATGCGGCTCTGATCCGTCAGCTTTATGCCATGATGCGGCATTCGTTTGTCGCTTATCATATGCCGGAGGTGGAAATAAGACTGGCAGACATCACGCTGAAGGCTGCGAAAGCGGGTGTGGATGAGAATTCGGTTGTTCCCAGCGATTCTGCGGAAGATATTGATGCTTTTTCGGAAGATCGATCAGATCCGGTCAAGGCAGCGCTGGATCTGCTTGATGATGCGCGGGAGCGGATGGCCGAACGGCTTTCAAACAATCAGTTCTTCGGGAATTTCAGTGTCATGAAGCAGATTGTCCTCAAGACGTATGAGCTCAGAGAATTCAATCTGCCGGCTATGGATCTGTACGATCTTTACTTTGTACTGCAGAGGCCCTGCAAAGTTATATTTCAATTCGATGATGTGCAGCATACGATTATCGCAGCACGTGATGGATCAGGAATGGCAGCATCATTGGACGGAAAGTGGTTTCGCTTCGCAGATGAACTGCTAATGAAAGGACGGCTCGACGGCTTTTCATTGCCGGAGGTAAACAAAGAGTGCAGCAATTTTCGTATTATATGCGATGAAGAGAATACTGCAGAGGAAAACGGGCGGTAGGCATAAAAAAACAGCCGGCATTAGGCAGGCATAGCTGGTTCGCAGCAAAACAGGAGAAGGGAAATCTGGCATGCTTAGACTGGTAAAATCGGACGATGGAAAATACAGGAAATATGAAGATCTGCTGTTGCTAAGAGAAGATGTGCGGAAGCAGGCGCATCAGATACAAGTGGACTATACCAGGGTGTTTGGGGATCTGCTGATGGCATCATTCCGTGAGCAGATCGAGTGCATTAAATTGAAAAAATCAATCGCCTATTGTCAAGCGGCCGTTAACAAAGGCATTCTTCCGAATATGGAGGATATGGAAAAGCATATTGCCAGTCTCATGACCGACTATACAGATCGTCTTGATCAGATGTATTGGGATACGGAAGCAGCGAAGAACTGCACATGGATCAGTGACGAAACGGCCGAAAGAATCAGGAAGATTTACAGGCGGCTTGCGAAGCGGCTGCACCCCGATATTAATCCTAAAACGGAAGACAGCGAAAAATTGATGGAGCTATGGGTTCGGATCGGGATTGCCTATGAGGCGAACTCCCTGGAGGAGCTGGAGGCGCTGGAGGTTCTGACATCGCGGGCACTGGAGCAATGCGGCGAGGCGGCGGTTGTTGTTGAAATCGAAAACATCGAGGAGAAAATTAAAGGCATTGAAAAGGATATCGAGAAGATCATGGAGACCAAGCCGTATATTTTTAGCAGGATTCTTGATGATGAAAACCTCGTTCTGGAAAAGAAAAAAGAACTGCGGGAGGAAATCAGCGAATATTGTGCGTACAAGAACAGTCTTGCCGCAGCGCTGCAGGATCTCCTTGAATTTGCAGGTGCGCAGAATGCCGACAGGCTGAGCTGACTGCAGAAGGCTGATTGTGCAAGGATAAAGAAATGAGGACGAGATGAGCAATGAACTGACGAAGCGGAAAACGGAAATAGCAGCCGTCATGGCGGAAAAGGGTGCGGGGGAATTAATCAAACCGCTGAAGCAGGAGATCCATTTGTTCGATACCTTTGTGGCAGGAACGACGCATTTGGAGGATCCAGCGGTTTTGGAAGATCTCATGATCGGCGATCCGCTGGTGCTGCAGCGGGAGGATAACAAGTTTGATGACAAGGCCATTCTAATACTTACCAATGAAATGAAAAAAATCGGTTATGTTCCCGAGCGGGACAATGTTGTTTTCTCCCGGCTGATGGACGCCGGCAAACTGCTTAAGGCGAAGATCACAAAGATTGAGGACAGGAAATCGTTTACCAGGATCTCCATTGCGATCTATCTGGTTGATTTTTGAAAGAGGATGAAGACTGACATTGATGATATGTTTTTTCCCAAAGTGCATATACAAATTAAAAGGCTGATTATCGTGGCGAAATTGGGATCCCGCTTCATAACGACCCTGACATAACACAGGCAATTGCGCCGTACCAGAGAGTAGCACAGATGATCGTACAGCCGTGCTGGAAAATAGCATTTGAGGAGGTGGAAGATTTGAAAGATACAGATCGTGGAATTGGCGGATTTGGAAGTACAGGAGAGAAATGATCAACAGCGTTATATTACTCGGAAGATTGACCAAAGACCCGGAAGTTAGATATACTAACAGCAATATGGCGGTGGCAAGGTTCAATCTTGCTATCGACAGGCCTGCTAAAGATGGCGAGAAAAAAGCCGATTTTCCTGATATTGTTGTGTTTGGAAAGCAGGCGGAAAACAGTGAGCGGTATTTGCATAAAGGGCAGCGAGCGGCCGTTGAAGGGAGATTGCAGACCGGAAGTTATGAATGGCAGGACGGGAGCAGGGTTTACACTACAGATGTTGTGGCAAACAGGGTTGAGTTTATCGACTGGAAAACAGACGATTTGAGCGATAAAAACATTTCTGACGATAAACACACGAAAACGTGAAAAACAACTCCGATATCGAACGTCAGAGCCGCACAGCCGATGTCCCGACAGGGCTTGAAGCACCGGATGACGATATCCCGTTCTAGGGAGGGAACGAAGCGATGAAAACGATGTATCACGAATGCAAAGAATCAGAAAAAGAAGGGTATGACGTACTGTTTAACGAGGTGCTTGTTTCCCCGGCATACGCAAGGAATTGCTATTCCAAAATGGAATGGCAGGTGCAAGATGATGAATTTATCGTTAGAAACATAAGGTACTGCCCGTTCTGCGGTGATGATCTGTGGGAAAAAGCCGATCCGAAAAACCATTACAGGATTAAATGATTGAAGAATACATCAAATTTGATGCAGAAAAGTTTTGCAAAGACTACAGGCGGAAAAGGCGGACTATAATAGGCTGCAAGAATCGAAAAAAGATGCATTAGCCCGTCAATAGCTAACAACTTGCTTATAATATCGATAAAATCGGTTGGAACCTCATCACTTATATATGCCTTATAAGATTTACCGTCTTGACCTGTATGAATATCCTCTAACAGCTTATGCAGGCGTGCATACTCTGCACTTAATTTTTTCATGATTTCGACCGAGCCGCCGTGATCCGGGTAATTTTCCTTTGCAGAGGAAAAATATTCCGCTTTTAACTCTTCAATCGTATTGACTTCTTTTTCGAAAAACTTCATAAAAAATATACTTCATTTTCTCATTTTTGATTGTGGGTGGGATAGTGGCTAGTCGTCGAGATTACCGCTCTCGCGGCTAGTTTTTTTAGCAGGGAGTCCATTTTATGTAATGTGATAAGACATATGTTACAAAGCTAAGAAAAAAGGAGAGATACTCTGATACAATAGTTTTCGACGAAAAAAACAGGTATC
>OMZN01000142.1 GCA_900315555.1 uncultured Eubacteriales bacterium | reverse complement strand
TTCGTAATGCCCATATCCATGATGCGTCGCTTAAGGCTTCCCTCGCCGTGGATTTTCACCACTGTAGCAGTCTCACCGACCGGAATATCTCTGAGTGTTTTCATTGTGTTCCTCCTCGTATCCATATTGACAAATCGGCCTTCCGTGTAAACAGGCCGCTGTGCCCATCACTGTGTCTGTTCCTTCGGACTGATCTGAATGCGGCGGGCCATTTCACTTGTAATCGCCAGCCTTGCCCCTTTCAGATTTACGATGATATTTCCATCCCCGGAGTTACTGACGACCCTGACCACATCCCCTGTCACAAAACCGAGATCTTCAAGATGCTTCCTGATCTCCTCGCTTCCTCCGACCCTGGCGATCAGTACTTCATCCCCGGTTCTGGCAAATGTCAAAGGCATCATAAGCAAATCCCTTCCTTCTCCATTTTTTATATTTATTTATTTGCACTTATGTATGCTACTTATAATCGTTATTAGCCTTATCTAATTTCAGTGTATAGTTTATGTTCTCTAACTATTGTTGTCAATATTTAATTTTGGTTTATTTTATAATGATTTTATAATTGTGCCGTGCCGGGCGCGGCGGCATGAGATACAGGTTTAAAAGTGGCGCCGCTGGGTGACCTGCAGAGCAGCTTCAGAGAATTGAAACTATTATGTGATCGTGTTAATCTAGAGTAATATTTGTTAGCGAATTCCAATTCTGCCCGCCCGGCGGACAGATCAGCCTTTGGGGATAAGGAAACGATAATATGAATGAACAAAATGCAGAAAATGGAAAAAGTAGAACTGTCGGCACAGAGGTCGGCAAGACGATCGAAGATTATCTAGAAGCGATCCTGATGATCCGCGAGCGTCAGGGGTATGTCCGCTCCATCGATGTGGCGGAGCAGCTCGGTGTTACCAAGCCAAGTGTCACCTATGCGACTAAGCGCCTCAAGGAGGGCGGCTATATCACCATGGATCACGCCGGCATGATCCTTTTTACGGACAGCGGATATCAGATCGCCGACAGCACCTATACACGGCACAAGGTGCTCACCGAATTCTTTATCAGTCTCGGCGTCAGCCCGGAACAGGCAAGAACAGATGCCTGCAAGGTAGAGCATGATCTCAGTCAGGAGACATTTGACGCGCTATGCCGTCATGCCAAAACCGGCGCGCTGCCACAGAAAGCCTGACTTTCGATCATTCCGGCTTCCTGTCGATACGATCCCCGGCTGATCCCAATCGGAGATCAGATCCAGATCATATCTTTCAAGATCAGCTGTATGGTCCGCCGGCCGCGATATTCATTGCAATTCGGCTGATAGGCAAGATGTCCCCGCACTGTACAGACCGGATTTCTGCGAAGAAGACTTTCGTACGTTCCAGTTCCGTAATATCCGTCCATGCTGTCCCGGACAGATTTCAGATTGCCGAACCAAAGAGCCTGCCAGCGGGCACGAGACTCATCCTCCACCATGAGCTTCAGCGCATTGTGGTTCTTTCCCATCTCGAGGGCGCTCAACACCGTCATATTGCGGCAGGCAAAGAGAGGCCTTCGGTTCCCGTTTCCACACGGCTCGAGGAGATCAAATTCCTCTATCATGCTCTCCGACAGCGCGGACGGCGGAAGAACCATATCAAAATACAGCGGCTCCGTGAGTTCTGTTTCCGTGAGACGGCAGTTTCCATTGAGTCGTTCCCGGAATGCGTCCAGATTCGCTCTTGGAATCGTGAACCCGGCCGCCATTTTATGTCCTCCGAACAACTTTCTCCCCTGGTCCTCCGCGAACAGGTCGCTGACTCTGTTCATCTCCCCATACATATCATAGGATTCTATGGATCTTCCGGAGCCCTTCAGTCTGTCCGGATTCTCCGCATCCGTCATCACGAACGTCGGGCGGTAATACTTCTCCTTCACTTTTCCAGCCACAATTCCGCAGATGGACTCATGGCAGTCCGGGAGATACAGAACCAGAACCTTGTCGTCCGCCAGGTGTTCTTTTGCAATCAGTTCATCGGATTCCCGTAGTCCCTGCTCAGTCATGGATTTTCTGCTTTCATTCAATTCCCGCAGCTCTTGTGCCGCGCGGCCCGCTTCCTCCGGATCCGTGCAGTCAGTAAAGAGTCGGAGCGCCCGTTCCGCGGAATCCAGCCGTCCGGAAGCATTGAGACACGGCCCGAGAATGAAGCCTGCGTGCATAGCGGTCAGTCTCCTGCCCTCCAGTCCCTGCACACGAATGAGTGCCTTCAGTCCCGGATTGGCAGTATGCTCCGCTTCCCGCAGGCCATACCGCACGAGGATGCGGTTTTCATCCGTCAGCGGCATGACATCGCACACCGTAGCAAACGCCGCGAAGGCGATGAGATCAGAGAACAATTCCTTCCTCGTTTCAAAGACACGCTCCGGATGCTCCGGCTCGCAGAAAACCTGCATCAGCTTGAGGGCCACTACCGCGCCGCAGATATCCTGAAATGGCGTCTCCGGTGTCCCATCCGCCCGAACCAGCTTAGGCTCGACGACCGCATCCGCTTCGGGCAGGATCTGCCTGCGAATGCCATTTTCCTGCAATTCAAAGGGCACCTCGTGATGGTCCGTCACGATCACGGTCAGTCCGGCCTCCTTTGCCCTCCGAATCGGTTCCGCGGCAGCAATCCCGTTGTCGCAGGTGATGATCGCCTGCACGCCTGCTTTCACCGCCTCTCCGATCATTCGTTCATTAAGGCCATATCCGTCCCTCATCCGGTCCGGCAGTACAAAATCAACCCGCGCTCCCGCACTGCGCAGACCGCGGGTGAGAATATAGGTGGAACAGATACCATCCACATCGTAATCTCCGAAGATGCGAATCCATTTTCCATTTTCTGCTGCGCTGCGAAGCAGTTCTGCAGCCTTCTCGATGTCGGGCAGATCAAAGGGACTGCGGAGGTCCTTTGTTGTTCCCCTCAGATATCGCTCCGTCTCCTCCGCACCGATGATTCCACGATTCCGAATGACTCTTGCGAGTACCGGAGAAATGCCGCATGCCCGACCAATCTCTGTGAAATTTCCACCCCTGCGCATCTCAAACCATTTTGCCATAACACTTTTGCCTCACATGAAAAGGAGATGTCCGCTTCGGACATCTCCCGAACTGTTTGTCTGTTTGAAAATGGCGTGTCAGCACCACGTTCAGGCTTTCCCCTTGCCGTGTTTTCTGCCCTCTGCGTTCTCCTTTGCTCCGCTGGATTTTGCCGCCTTTCTTGCGGAAATCTTGCGAAGCTCATAGTAGAATGCACCTGCAAGGCAGACAGACGAATAGGTGCCGCTGATGATGCCGACACCGATCGGGAGAGCAAACTCCCGAATCGAGGAGACGCCGAAAACGTAGAGCGTGAACACCATGAAGAAGGTGGTCAGCGAGGTGAACACGCTCCGCGACATCGTCTGAGAAATACTGACATCAAGAAGCGGGATGATCTCCGCTTTTTTGCCCATGAGCTTCACGTTCTCACGGACGCGGTCGAAAATTACGATGGTCGCGTTGATGGAATATCCGACAATCGTCAGCATGCAGGCGATGAAGGTAGAGCCGACAGAGACACGCATCACCGCATAGCAGGTCAGCACGACAAGCACGTCATGAACCAGGGCGAGCACCGAGGAAGCGCCGAACCGCCAGTCGCTGAACCGGAACCAGATATAGATCAGCATCAGAATCATGGCA
>OMZN01000144.1 GCA_900315555.1 uncultured Eubacteriales bacterium | reverse complement strand
CTGTCATCATGACATCTGCCATGCCGTATTTTCTCATGATCTGTCCATTCCTTTCGTATTAAGTTTTTCCCAGAATTCTGCGATTTCTAGTGTGTTGCCTGTCACACGTTTCATTGGCAGCGCCTCCCGAATGTTTTTTGGATACGCCTTTGCTGCCCGTGGATCGAGGATGGAAACAATGCCGCAGTCTGTTGCCGAGCGAATCAGCCGTCCCACGCCTTGCCGTAAGCGGATGAGCATTTCCGGTACTGCCACCTCCTGAATCGGATGCTCGGTCAGTGACATTTTATAGTCCATGATCGGATCAGGACTGGGAAACGGCAGCTTGAAAATTATGACCTGCGACAAGCTCGCTCCCTCGATACTGATGCCCTCCCAATATGTTCCTGTGCCAAGAATGACGGAATTCACGTCGTTTTTGAATTTGTCAAGCGGATACGACTGTGATGCACCGCTGCTTTGCATCAGGATTTTGTAGGGAAGTCCCATATTGCTGAGTTTCTTGTAGACATATATTATATCTGATTTTGCTGTAAACAGGATGAGCGCTTTCCCGTGCGTAATCTCCAGCAGCTTCAGGATCTCAGAAACGGCGCATTTTCGATAGGATTCCATATCTTCATGCTTCGGGAACGGCAAATGCGCCGGACAGTACAGCATGGCGTTGCGGTCATAATCGAAGGGGGAGCGTTTCGGCTCTGCCACCATGCCGGTATTGAGAAAACCAATGCTGTCAAGGAAATATTCGTATTGCTCCTGCGGCGTTCCATTGGAAGTTCCGGTGATGGTCGCTGAGGTCAGAATGGTTGTCCGGCCTGCCTGATAGAGCAGGGAACGAATGTCACGGCGAATCTCTTTTTTGCAGATGCACAGCCGGACACCATCATCCTGCGTCAGCCATATCATGCTGTTTTTGTCATTATGATATGCTTTTCGCAAGAATTGATACAAGCTTGTCAGCTCATGCTCTATCTGAATTTCCGGCAGAAAATGCTTGATCCTGCCAAGCAACTGTCTGACAGCCGGCGTGACGGAGAGGTAGTAACTGCTTCGGTCATCCGATATGGCTTCTTTCTGTACAGCGATCTGGTCTTTGAACAGCCGGAAGAGCTGTACAGTATCATCAACTGCGTTTGCGATCATCGCATCTCGCCGTTTAACGCCATTCTGACACCGTTTGATCGTGTGGATGATCTCTCCCTGATCGTAGGAAATCGTGACAGCATCACGGAATGTCACTTCCAGATGGTGCGCCTCATCCACGATCAGGGTACGCAGACCAGAATGGAAAATGCCGCGCCCCTCTTGCTGATGCAGCAGGTGCGACACCAGCATATGATGATTGCAGATGATTATGTCATGGCTGTTTTTCATTTGCGAGCGCAGTCTGAAATAGGTGCATCTGCTTGTAAATTCGCACTTTTCGCAGTGCTGACTTGCAAAAGCTCTGATACAAATTTTCTCCCATTCTGCGTCACTTAGTCCGTATCCGATCTGTGCCCTGTCCTGTTTTCCATCCTGCACCGCATCCCATAATTGACGTATTGACAAATCTTTCAGATGCTGTCTTCTGGCAAGATGAATTCGTTTCATGCAGGCATAATGCTTCATGCCCTTAGCCAGCAGGATCGGGACTTCAATGCCAAGCATCCGCAGCGCCGCTTTTGCATCTTTGTAAAGCTGTTCCTGTAATGCGATGGTCGAAGTGGCGATCACGATTTGGCGGTGTTCGTTCCGGTACTGCATCAAGGCAGGAACAAGATAGGCGAATGTCTTGCCGATCCCTACCTCCGCTTCGACCGCAAGCGAGCGATGCAAAGCGATAGCCTGTGCAGCTTCCTGCGCCATTTCGATCTGTCCCTGACGCAGTTCCAGACTGCTTTGGGCTGTATTTGTAAAGAACTTTGTCACTTCTGCTTCAAGTTCTGTTTTCATGTGAATTCCTCATTTCAGTGCAAGGCTGATTTTCAGCGCCTTGTCGATTTTGCGCATATCTGCGTTGTTTAGTGTGCAGATGTATTTTCCGAGCCTGTCCACAGAGATCGTGCGTACCTGTTCGAGCAGTGCATACGATGTGCGCCGAAATCCGGCATGATGCAGCCGGACGTGCATAGGCAGCGGTTTCTTTTTCTGTGATGTGATCATCGCGGCGATGGTTGTGGGCGAATGACAATTGCCCTTGTTGTTCTGCAGGATAACCACAGGGCGAACTCCGTCCTGCTCCGAACCGACTGCGCCTGAAATATAACAAAGAAACACATCTCCGCGTCTGATTTTTCTTTTCATAAATTCTCCTTGATGTAAAGGGATGAGCTGCAAAAGTGCAGGCTCATCCCATAATGTTATTTTGTTTTTTGCGATTACTCGCTGCTGCCCGATATAGGCAGCTTCATGTTCGCACCAGCGAACACACTTTCCTTCGTGCGGAGGATTCCGCGATATCCCGAAGGTGCCGGAAATTCTCTGACATACTGCGTATGCCCCCTCCGGCAAAAGGAACATTTCAGCCAGACAGCGTCCTCTCTGTCTGCATAGGGTTCCATCCCTCCCGGAGGTTCCAAGCCATCCGAGCCGCTTCTTACGGAAGTACCGCACATCGACTTTCATCGCCTCCGGAACCGGCTTGCTCCGTTTGTTGCCCAATGAATCACAATTTCCACATGGAAATCATGGCGCATGGGACTCGGCTGGGTGTAACCCCATCGATGTGTGACGTACTGAAATGCTGGTATTCTGTTGTCAAGATGCTGGGGAGAAAATGCTTAGACTCCCCTCACTATGCTCTAGGAACAACCAGGGGTACACACAACCATTTTTTTAGTAAATCCAAAATCTTGTGAGATCTCACAATTTGTCTTGCTTGCTTTTGTATAATTTGCCACGCTGGAAAGCGACCGCTTCCCTTAATTTCCGGATCGCTTTCAGAAACCGTTTGCTGACAGCTTGCTGTGAGATGTGCAGTTCTTTTGCGATTTCCGACTGCATCCGTTCTTTTATCAGCAATTCTCGTATCAGATAGATTTCTTCTTCAGACAAATGCCGGAATGCTTGTCGGATCTGCTGTTTTTGCAGGGACACTTCCGCTGCATCCTCTACGGACTGTTCGGTATGTACCGAAAACACGCTGATCTCATAAGAAACGTCCTCATCCATCGCTTCCAAAGAAAGGATATCCGGACGTTTTCCCGATGCATTTCGGAGTGTATAGAGATAGTGCTCACGTTGTCTGTAATACTCGTCATATTCCGATTTTTCACATTCCAGTACGCAATTGCCGAAGCTGATAAACCAACGATTGGGCTGAATTTTGACATTCAGATATTGTTCTTCCGTGATCTCGACATACTTTGAACCACGTTTTTTCGGGTTGTACGCATAATACCGTACCATATTCTGACCTCCGATCTGATTTGAATTCTCTCAGACCGGTTTCAGGGATAGCGGGCGATGAAGCACCGCCAAACTGTATACAGCATGAAATCCAAAAATTCCTTTCTTTCTCGAATCGGAAGAAAATGAGGATTCCTTCCATACTCCTCTAGGAACTTTTGGAATTTGTACAACCATGAAATGTGAAATTGGGACATAAAAAATCTCCATCCGCTTTTAAAGCGAATGGAGCGCATTTACCTGAAAAAATAAAAGGAGCAGGGTATGACAATTGCCTTAAAAGCAGCTTGTCAAACGCCTACTCCATACTCATGATATGTGTGGTGCTTGTACTAAGTGTTTATTTTTGATATTTATTTTTTGGCGGCATTTCCAGCACTTGATCTGCAAAGTATATGCATTTGGCTGAATATGTCAATGATTTGATTCATGTCCATATCACCTAACCTACGCTGAAAATCTGTAAGCGTAATCGCTGGGCTGACATCACCACTTGCACCTTGATCAATTTCAGCGATATTAAAGTTTACGGTATCACCATCAATAATCAAGGTTTGAGCTATGATAGTTCCTGTTATTGAAATGTTATTGCCTTGAATTTTAACAGTTCCATTTGGTGCATAAGTGAATCCATTATAATTTATATTATTTGATGTAAGGGTTACGTTACCGTTTTTAGAATATACGATACCACTAATCGTATTATTAACGTTTCCGTTTATAACTATATCTCCGTTTGCTTTTAAATTATGCATTATATTGACATTTCCTGTCATTTGAATATATCCCTCAACAATTGTATCAGAATCCATTACTATGTTATTATCATTTACTGTATAGTCAGAGTGAATCAATTGTGT
>OMZN01000145.1 GCA_900315555.1 uncultured Eubacteriales bacterium | reverse complement strand
TTTTATGACGTTTATGAAGCTGTAGAGAAGAATAAGGAAGATCTCTTTCATTTCCATGAGAATCCGAATCCTCTCTGTCCGGTCGGCCGGAATATCCACGCCGCACTGTATGATAAATTGCAGGATGTCCAGCAAGAATTTGAGGAGAGCCTAAAAAAGCACAAGCTCAGTGATGTGATCTCTGATCTTTACAGAGAGATAGAGAAGGCAGGATGTCATTGATTTTCTCGGATTATGGGCCAGTCTTCACAATGATCATTTTAACCCCCTCAAATTTGCTCACTTTCTTGCCAATATCGTGATCCACGGTTTGTTCGGATGATGGTCGGTAGTGATCTCCGAAAAGTCTGCCTTTTTCAGTGCATCCTCGATCTGTCCCGGGGTATAACAGATCATGCCATCGATGATGTCCTCGAATTTCTTTCCGGTGGCATCTTTGCCATCGGATTCGTTGCAGATGAGGAAGTATCCTCCCTGCTTCAAAATCTTCGCCACCTGCGAAAAGCATCTTTCAAGCCCCGGCCAGAAGTAAATTGTCTCAAAGGCGGTGGCTAGGTCGTAGCGATTTTCTTCGAGTTGCAAGTTCGATACATCGCCCTGCTGCACCCTGCAGCGTCCGTTGTCTATCATAGACCTGTTATATTTTGTTGCTTTCTCAACGGAAAGCGGTGAGTAGTCGATCGCTGTCAGCCTGGCACCCGGATAGCGCTTCAGCAGTTCTCCTGCGTTGCGTCCCGCACCGCAGCCAAGCTCAACGATTTCCTTCGGTGAGATTTCGGACAAATGTCCCATGCCCCAGTCTGCCAGTTTCGCGTGGCCGGAATTCATCGTGCTGAGCATGAATTTGCCCAGCAAACCTTCCGGCTTGCGTGTTTGACTGAAAAAGTTCTTCATAAGTCTTCCTGCGCTCCGCACATGCAAAATTCATTTGATGATCGATGATCTGCTCACCTAAAGAATATCATAGTTTGATTTAGCTAACAATAATTTAATTACTGAAATTTCCGCTTGGTCAAATAAAAAATTGACTATGAACGTGTGCTGTGCCATGTACTGCACGGCATTTTGAAAGACGGATCAAAGCTGCCTTTCATGCGGGATTTGTGTGGAGTACGAGGATGAACGGGAGATGCAGGTAGCTTTCTGCATTAACATAACAAAATGTTGACCTCATCCAAAACAGGCAATACATTGGGAATGAGGATGCCTATAGCTGGAAAAAGCGCCGCAAGTCTGATCTCATTTTCTGCAAAGTGATCTTTGCGGATGTGGAGAAGCTGATCCGGAGGCTGACACCGGAGGAGTATGAGAAATATGTCGAGGAGGATGAGGGTACATGGCGATAACGGTAAACATAAGATATACGGGTGCTAATGGAAGTGCGGTCGCGTTTGCAAATGAAATGACGAAAAGTGGAACAGTTGCTAAAATCCGTGCGGAGGAAGGAAACCTGCGATACGAGTATTATCAATCCCTCGACTTTCCAGAGACGATTCTGCTCATTGACTGCTGGAAGGATCAGGCATCTATCGATGCGCATCACGCTTCTCCGATGATGCAGACCATTTCGGAGCTTCGTGAAAAATACAATCTTCATATGACAGTGGAGCGTTATGTTAGCGCGGAGACACCGGAATCAGATGACCGGTTTATCCGGAGATGAATCAGGGTTTGGGGGGTTGCTTTGTTGCGTATCTAGATGAATGGTTCCGAGGAAACCTCCTTCAAGGTCACCAATTATGTCACGGCGAACGATGTCGCCCATGCATTGCTTACATTTATAGATCGCATCAGAATTCTCCCGCCGCAATCAGACTGTAATGCCCAAGGCGTTCCAGTCGGCGCGCAAACTGGCTGGGCGACAGATCCTGGTCGTCGTCGATCCAGTTGAGTATCAGCCGCATGGAGCCGAGAAAGACGTAGTCAAAGATAAATTCCAGTCGCTCCCGATCATAGGTCGGGAATTCTTTTTGCCACTCGTCCAAAATTCCGTCTTTGACGAGGTTCCGCATGCTGTTCCTGAATTGCGGATCGCCGTTGTCACCCAACAATATGCGGCTTAAGTCTCGATTCTGCAGGATGCAGGAATAAATAGCAGCTAAATAACTGACGTTTCTTCCGTTATCCCAAAACTGGCCGAAGATTTCCATATTCTCGGCAATGAAGTTGTTTTCGATCTCTTTAAGCACGTCTTGGGGCTGACCGTAATGGAGATAAAAGGTGCCACGGTTGATCCCGGCCTCGGCGCACAAATCCTTGACAGACACGGCCCCGATGGGCTGCTCCTTCAGCATACGCAGCAGCGCGCGGTGCAGCATTTCTTTCGTGACACGAACTCTTGCGTCCTGATTGTTCATAGCATCCTCCGGGATAATCAACATTTTTTAAGCTTTTGTTCATCAATGAATAAAATTAATGAAATGTGTTTATTGTAAATTAACATTGTGTCAATTATGATGGAATCAGTAAAATAACGCAAGTGAAATAATTGTGGAGGGAAGGCGATGAATTTTGATCAGGCAGTAAAGGCGTATCGTTCAGACCCATCCAAAGACAACTTGGAGAAGCAGGTCTCTGCCTTGTGCGGCGAAATGACGCTCAATGAAAAAATCCACATGCTCTCCGGCCACACCATCGGCCAGACCCAGGTCGACATGATCAAAACCGGGCGCAACTACAACGTGCGCTCGCTGAAAGCCGGCGGCTGCAAGCGCCTTGGCGTGCCAGCCGTGGCCTTCACCGACGGACCGCGTGGCGTCGTGATGGGTAACTCGACCTGTTTCCCGGTGTCCATGCTGCGAGCCTCGACCTTTGATCCGGAGCTGGAATACCGCTTTGGCAAGGCCATCGCCGATGAAGCCATCGCCCAGGACGCCAACTATTTCGCAGGCGTGTGCATCAATCTGGTACGCAATCCCCGCTGGGGTCGTACCCAGGAGACTTATGGCGAGGATCCTTTTCTGCTGGGCGAATACGGAGCCACGCTGACGAAGGAAGTGCAGGAGGAGGGCATGATCGCCTGCCCCAAGCACTTTGCGCTCAACTCCATTGAGGATCTGCGCTTTTTTGTCAATGTCAAGTGCGACGACCGCACGCTGCACGAGGTTTATCTGCCTCATTTCAAAAAGTGCATCGACGCCGGAGCCCAGTCCATCATGGGCGCCTACAACAAGTTTGACGGAGACTACTGCTGCGCGTCGAAGAAGCTGCTGACCGACATTCTCCGGGACGAGTGGGGCTTTGACGGTTTTGTGATGTCAGACTTTGTCAACGGTGTGCATGACGCCGAGAGCAGCCTCAAGGCCGGGCTCGACATGGAAATGATGTTCACCATGCACTACAACGGCTTTGCCATTAAGAAGCTGCTGAAAAACGGCAAGCTGCAGCAGGAGCACATCGACCGTGCCGTGCGCAACATACTGCGCGTGCTGATCCGACAGGTGCCGCAGATCCGGCCCCGCAGCAAGAGTGTGGTAGGTTCTGTGGAGCATCGGCTCCTGGCCCGCGAGATTGCCGAGAAAGGTATGGTACTGTTGGAAAACAACGGCGTGCTGCCGCTCGCTAAAGACGCACGCGTGCTGGTCACCGGCCCCTATGCCGATAAAATCAATGTGGGTGACCAGGGTTCCAGCCGTGTCTGGGACAAGAACATTGTGACGCCCTTTGCGGGCATCTCCAAGGTGTTCCGCAACGCCTCTCTGACCGAGGGCGACGTGGCGGTGGTCTGCGTCGGCTCTAACCGCAAGAAGGAGGGCGAGTTCTTCGCCAGCGCCAGCGAGAAGATGAAGAAGAAGCCCAAGGACTGCGGCGGCGACCGGGATAGCCTGCGGCTGGAGGCCGAGGAGGTCGAGCTGATCCGCTCGCTGAAAGCCCAGGGCAAGAAGGTTGTTGTGGTGCTCTACTCCGGCTGTGCGATCATCGTGGAGGAGTGGAAGCAGTACGCCGACGCCATCCTCATGAACTACTATTCCGGCTGCGAGGGTGGCACAGCGTTGGCGGGCCTTCTCTGCGGCGACAAGAACTTCTCCGGCAAGCTGCCCTTCACCGTGGCAAAGGACGAGAAGGACTATCCCGCCTTCCTCGGCATCGGCCAGAAGCCCTATGTGATCACCTACGACTACTACCACGGCTACACCAAGATGGACAAAGAAGGTATCGAGCCCGCCTATCCTTTCGGATTCGGGCTGAGCTATACGAGCTTTGCAGTATCCGACAAGGCTGCCGAATGGGGCGATGATACACTCACCGTCACAGCGAAGGTGAAGAACACAGGTGACTTTGACGGCGCGGAGGTGCTACAGGTCTATGTGGGCAGCAAGGGCGCCGCCAATGGTGACGACCGGCCGGTAAAACTTCTGAAGGGCTTCAAGCGCGTAGAGCTGAATGCAGGCGAGGAAAAAACTGTGACCGTCACGATCCCCAAAGAGGAACTGAAGTTCTGGACACCTGATGGCTGGGTGCTGGACGAAGGATACACAGTCTATGTGGGCACGGACAGCCGCTGCCCGGCGTTACTGTAAAGAACCTTCCAGAATCAAATTGGGTGCTTGGAACCTACAATGATGGTTCTACGCTGACGCTCATGAACGCTATTGGACAGGCGCCGCTTGGGCTGGGTGTCTTTCTGCTTTGGCCTGTAGCCAAAAAATTCGGCAAGCGGAAAACCATGTTTTTTGGTATGCTGATAGCAGCCGTGGGCAGTTTCCTGATTTCCGTGATTCCCACGAATTTTGGCGGCGTGCTCGGTGCGCTTTCCCTGAAAGTTTATCTGAACAACCTGGAAATCGCTGGATGTCCGCGCGCAGTCGATGGCTGACATTCAGCAGAGAGCCTGGGAGCATACGGCAGGATCATTCTTCTGGACTAACGCATACTTTCGGATGATCCTGACAAGGTGGAAGCCTGGAGTTTTGAAAAAGCGCAGAAGTGTCTGACGAACAGATGAGAGAAGAAAGGAGCTTGATCATGAAAGGAACCATGCGGCAGATGATCATGGCGGGACCGAGAAAGACGAAAATCATTGAAGTACCGATCCCACAATATAACGACGACGAGATGCTGGTCAAGGTGACTCTGACCGGAATGTGCCATTCTGAGCTCTACCCCTGGCAGACGGCGAAGGAGGGCGACGTGCTTGGCCACGAGTCCATCGGTGTGGTGGCGGAGCTCGGCAAAAATGTTACCGGCTTCAAGATCGGCGACCGGGTCACCGGCCTGGGCGGCGGCGCATATAAAGAATACATCGTTGTCTCCCCGGAAAAGATGGCCCATGTGCCCGACAGCCTCAAGGACGAGGACGCGATCTCCGAGCCTCTGGCCTGTCTGCTCTCTGCAGCCATGAAATTGCCGGTGGAGACTCTGGGCGACCCCATTGCCGTAGTGGGCTGCGGCTATATGGGGCTCGGCGTGATCTCTCTTTTCAAGGCCATGGGCTACGGCGATATCATCGCCATCGACTATCATACAGAGCGTCTGGAACTGGCGAAGAAATTCGGGGCAACCGAAACCTATCTCCCTGAGGACATCCCCGAGATGTATCATTCCAATTTTGAGACCATCGGCAAGGCTGATCTGACACGCAGCGGCGACAACGCCAATGTTTTTGCTCCCGGCATCCCCACCGTCATGGAGTTTTCCGGCTCCGAAAGCGGACTGCAGCTGGCGGGGGACCTGGTTAAGGCCCACGGGCGCCTCGGCATCGGCGGCTATCACAACGACGGCCCCCGTTCCATTGACTATAAACTTTGGAACTTCAAAGCCATCACTACCATCAACTGCCACGAGCGTCGGGTTGACTACGAAGCGGGTTTGTGCAGGCGCTGCATGGAATTGCTTGACAAGGGAATATGGAAGTTCACGGGCGTTACCACGGTCTACGACACCGAGGATTTCGACCGCGTAAGCGAACTGATGGAGAAGCAAGCCGACGGTTTTATCAAGGGTGCGTTCCGCCCTTGAGATAGGGAATGAAAACATCCTGGCGATAATGATCCATCCATAGTCGGAGAGTCTCGCGCCTTGCCCGGACTCTCCGCCGCAGGAGACACATTCGATCTGATATCAGATTCCGCTTTTGGGCGGGAACAATTCCTTCACGGTCCGGTGATAATATTCGGAGAGCCGGATCGCCACATACACATTCGGGCACTGCGTCCCGTTTTCATATCGATAGAGCGTTTTCGGATCGACGTTCAGGTCCTCGGCGGCCTTGCTCCGGGAAAGCCCGGCTGACTTCCGGGCCTCCAGCAGGTTGTTAGGCTTTTTGTCCAAGCTGCAACACCTCCCCATAAGATTCTGACTGATATATTGCGATCCTTACCGGGTGGTCCTGCACACCTTCCCGAAGATGCGGAAGTCATCGCGGTCGAGATGCACCGGGATCGGCGCGTAGTTCTGATTCAGGGAAATGAGAAACGTCCCATCGCTGTCATTTTTCAGCCTTTTGATATACGCGTTGTCGTTTAACGAGAAGATCCCGATTTCCCCGTCATCCAGCGTTTCCTGCTGGTGCACATAAACCATGTCATGATCATGAAACGCCGGTTCCATACTGTCTCCGCTGATGGTAACGGCAAAATCCGCGCCCTTTGCGTCCCTGGCGGGCACTTCGATGGTCGTGTAATAA
>OMZN01000148.1 GCA_900315555.1 uncultured Eubacteriales bacterium | reverse complement strand
TGCTTTCACACTTCCTTTACTGGTGGAGCATACGGGGCTCGAACCCGTGACCTCTTGACTGCCAGTCAAACGCGCTCCCAGCTGCGCTAATGCCCCGGAACAGTGTTTTTCGTCTCTGCGAAAAGCACTGTTATTAATATACAACGTCAGGAAAGGATTTGCAACCACAAAAATCTGCCGGCAGCTGATTTTTGTGGCTTCAAAATACCGCTAGATCGCCACGCAGCCGGTGAAGCTGCCGTTTTCCAGGACCAGTGTATAGCCCCTGCCGGGATCGGGAACGAAATAATACATGTTGCGTGGATCCTGACGATCCAGCTCTTTTCCCGTCTTGGGATCGCGGCCGCCGAACAGCTGCAGACGCAACAGGCCGATGGGCCCGCCGTGGCATACCAGCGTGGTATGGGAGTGTGACGGGTCGCGCAGGCGCAGGAACTCCTGGAATCCGGCCGTGATGCGTTCTTTGAACTGCATCACGCTTTCACCGCCTTCCGGCACAACCGTGCCGGTTTTGTCGTAGAGCCAGCGGTCATAGACCGGATCGCCCTTCAGTTCATCAAAGGTGTGTGCCTCGTAGATGCCGAAGGAAATCTCCTTCATCGCAGGAATCCTGCGATGCGGACGCGGCCCAAAGAGAATGGAGAGTGTCTGCTCGGTGCGGCGCATGCCGCTGGTCCAGTATTCGGTGTCATCATAGTTCGGATAAATGCCCTGGTCGCGAAGTGCTGCCAGCGCAGCTTCGCCTTCCGGAGCGAGAGGAATGTCAATCCCACCGTAGATCCAGTTTTTCTGATTGCCTTCGGTGATGCCGTGACGGATCAGGTGCAGATAGGTTTTGCTCATGCGTCCTCCTCTTGCTTGCTTAAATATTGCGGTATGCCGCAGAACATGCGGATAACAGTATCGGAAGCAGCCGCCAGTGCCGTGATGGTGCGGCCGTTGGTCTCGCGCCATGCCCGCAGATCCTCCTCCATGGGAACGAGCCCCTGCGAGATGTCGGTGCAGATGAGAATCTTGTTCTGCAGTGCCGGGGCGTATTCTCCCAGGATGTCACCGGGATTCACACCGACGCGGGAACAGGCCAGCGTGAAATGCTGAAGGTTATCGATGATATCAGCATAGAAATCCACCCGCTGCAGATACTCCGCACAGGCGGTCTGATCCTTCTCCGGCGGCGGACAGTCCCATATGACCGGCTGCACACCGGGATGCTCTTTCTCGTATTCTTTTTTTGCCTGCTCCAGTTTTCCCTGGAAGGCGCCTCCAAAGATGAGTTTCACGGATTCCTCCCTTTTGTTCTGCTTTGTTCTGCAGCTTGTTCGGATCGCTGTTCCGGCGCATATCGTTGAATCGTATATAGTTATATATCTATAGTTGTATATCGTTTTGGCACAGTGCATGCCGCAGCGATCCGCTTATTTGTGACGCGTCACGATGCCGTAAGTCACTTCGTAGACGGCGTCGCATTGTGCCGCCAGCATGCGGTCGGCGCGGGCGAGCGCCCGCATATAGGTCAAGGTGCTTTCGGTATAGCTGCCGCCCTCGGCATAGATGAAGTCCGAAACAAAGACCGTGTGGCCGGTCGCTTCGGCAAAGGCACATAACGCTTCTGCAGTGCGGCGGCCATCGACATCGGGATTTGTTCCATCGGGGGGAAACATCTCATTGGCCATAATGGCAGTCACGCTGTCCAGAAGAAAGCTTCCGACGGGATCGACCTTGGGAAGGCAGGCGCAGAGATCCCGCGGCTGTTCGATGGTCGTAAATCCCCAGCCGGCCCGATCGGCGATATGCTTTTGGATGCGCGCCTCGTCCTCACTGTCATGGGGATCCATCGTGGCGATATAGTAGAGTGGACGCTGGCTGGCCATGTCTTTTGCCAGACGCTGCGCAAAATGGGATTTTCCATTCTTGCAGCCGCCGCTGATGAAGATGTTCATTGGCTTTCCTCCTGGGCGTGGTGATGCTTTGTTTTCCTTCGGCTGCATCTCGGAGATACCATACCATAAATATTGAAAAAAATCATTAAAAGGAATTGACAGAACAAGTAAGCATGATATTATAATAACGTATTTAATAAATATTATTATAAAATGACCGCGTGGAAATAATCTATGCGTCTGTGAAACGAAGGAGAAAGGCGGAGTGTATGCTTTGGAGTACGCCGGAAGTAAAACAGCTGAACAAGGAGAGGATCCGCAAGGCAATTCAGGCCAACGGGAAATGCACGAAGTCAAAGATCTCTAAGGAGACGGGCCTGAGCGTGGCGACATGCAATAACACGCTCAATGAAATGCTGCAGGCCGGTGAGATCATCAAGGCCGATCAGGAAGAGATCGTCATGGGGCGGCCGGCAGATCGCTTCATTTACAATGGTGAATGCCATCATGTGCTGGGCGTCAGCATTCTGGCTGCATCGAAAAACAAGATCATTTGTACCGTGGGCAATGCCCTGGGCAAGGAACAGGAGACCACGGAAGAGCAGGCAGAAGAAATCACATATGAGATGGTGGAGCGCTGCATCGCGGCGTGCCTTGAGAAAGACGGCGCCATCGACAGCATCTCGGTGGGCATTCCGGGTGTGACGCATCACGGTATCATTGAACGCTGTGACATTGCGACGCTGGTGGGGGTCCCTATGGCGGCGCAGCTCAAAGATCGCTTTTCCATGGATGTGGAGGTTAGAAATGATATGGACTATCTTTCGCTCGGCCTCTACTATGCGGCGTATAGCGGAAGCAGGAATCTGGCGGTGGCTTACTTCCCGGAGGGGGAGGATGCCTATGTGGGATGCGGTTTTGTCATCAACGGCAAGGTGCTGAAGGGCGCAAGCCGGTTTGCCGGAGAACTGCGCTATGTGGCCGAAGCTTACGGCATCAGCCTCGAGGAACAGAAGGCGCGGATGAAGGCGCGGGATTCTTTTGTGCGCTATGTTGCACAGTTCGTTGTGACGATCATTTCCACCATTGATCCGGACGAGATCATTCTCATGGGCCACGGACTTACAGAGGAGGAAAAAGACGCTGTCCATGCCGGGTGCGCTGCCATTGTAGGCGAGGAGCACGTTCCCGGTCTGCTGGTGGAAAACGATGTGGATGGCAATTACAGGAAAGGCCTGATACGGGCGGCCATCAACCGGATGGACTTCCCGCTTTCAGAACTACTATAAAGAACACATGGATACATTGAAAATCAAGATCCGCGGTGCGCGGGAAAACAATCTGAAAAACATCGATCTGGATATTCCCCGGGGAAAGATCACGGCATTTGCCGGGGTCTCCGGTTCGGGGAAGTCTTCTGTTGTTTTTGATACGATCGCGGTGGCCTCAACCCATCAGCTGTATGATATTTTCCCCTTGTATATTCGCAGCCGCATGCCCTACCGACCGGCACCCCGCGTGGATGCTGTGGAGAACCTTT
>OMZN01000149.1 GCA_900315555.1 uncultured Eubacteriales bacterium | reverse complement strand
GATACCTGTTTTTTTCGTCGAAAACTATTGTATCAGAGTATCTCTCCTTTTTTCTTAGCTTTGTAACATATGTCTTATCACATTACAGCAAAACAAAGTGTGTGACGCGCCGGGTCAAAGACTTCGGCGATAAGAAAGGAGATGTACTGGATGTTTGATTTCACGGGAAAGGTAGTAGCTGTTACAGGGGCTTCCTCCGGACTTGGAAAGCAGGTTGCAGAAGGGTATGCTTCCGTTGGTGCGGATCTGGTGCTGCTGGCAAGAAGAGTTGAGAGGCTGAAGGCCAGCGCGGAGGAATGGTCCAAGAAGTACGGCGTCAAGGTGCTTCCTGTAGGCTGTGATATCACCGATGAGACGGCTGTCGATGCAGCGTTTGCAAAAATCGATGAGGAGTACGGACATCTGGAAGTTCTCTTCAATGCTGCCGGCGGCGAGAAGGGCACCGGTACGGCATTGCCTGAGTTCAGCAGAGAAGACTGGGATTTCACGATGAACCTCGACCTTACCTCGATCTTCACGATGAACAAGAAGGGCGCAAAGTATATGGGCGAAAAGATCGACGCCGGCAAACAGAGCTACGGCCGTATCATCAATATCGCTTCGATCTATGGCCTGGTCGGCAATACTGCGATCCCGACGATCGCTTACCATGCTTCCAAGGGTGCTGTCGTGAACTTTACAAGAGCGGCTGCCGCAGAACTGGCGACCAAGGGCATTACCGTCAATGCGATCTGCCCGGGCTATTTCTTCACTGAGCTTACGACAGAGACCCTGGAGTCCGACTACTTCCGTGAATTTGCGAAGAACACGGTGCCGATGCAGCGGTACGGCCATCAGGGTGAGCTGAATTCTGCGGCTGTCTTCCTCGCTGCAGAGGAATCCAGCTATGTTACCGGACAGGCGATTTCCATCGACGGCGGATATACCTGTGTATAATCGCGATCTTCGCTTCCCGGCAAGCTGAGATAATATCTGCATAATGCAGCAGCAATATAGGTAGTAAGTATTTGAAAGACCGGCATCCTGTCTGGCAGGGTGCCGGTCTTTCAGTGCATTATTATTCGTGCTTCATTGGCAGTCCCCGTTCGACAGTACTGTATATTGAAAATATCCGCGGATTGAACCGGGGCTGACGATAGGAGGCCGGGAAGAGGATCAGTCCGAAATATCGAGATCCAGCTGGATGTGGACATCATAGTCGGGATAGGCCGCTTTGACTTTCTCGGTGATTTCCGCATGAATCTGTTCGCGGTCAGCCGCCTCAAAGCCAATGATGATGTCAAAACGCAGGCGTTTCGCCGCGGTATCCAGGAAGAAGCCGTGCAGCTGCAGTACTTCAGGATAATCATCAAGGATTTTGCGGATACTGAGTTCAACTTCCGCAGACGCATGATCCTGTGTGTTCATTGAATAGACAGAGATGCCGGTCAGCAGAACGTGCTCCTCCTGCCAGACAGCATCGAAGATCCTGCGCTCCAGGTGATCCAGCTCACGCACCGTCATGGTATCGGGCACCTGGATATGCACCGAACCGATCAGCTGGTTCGGGCCATAGCTGCTCAGCACGAGGTCGTAAGCTCCGTAGACACCATCGAGGCGGGTGATGGTGTCTTTCACGGCCTTGGCGGTGGCTGCCTCGATGCGTTCGCCCAGGATTTTGCTGAGCGTATCGCGCAGAATGTCCAGGCCGGACTTTACGATGAAGGCTGAGATGACAGCGCCGAGCCAGGCCTCCAGACTGATATGGAAAGCAATGTAAATGATGGCGGCCGCCAGTGTGGTTGCCGAGATCACAGCGTCGAACAAGGCGTCGCTGCCGGAAGCAACCAGGGAGCCTGAGTTGACTTTTTCACCGGTCTTTTTGACGAATTGCCCCAGGACGATCTTGACGACGACAGCGACCGCGATGATCAGCAGCGATACGGTGGAATAGTCCGGTGTGGAGGGATTGATAATTTTCTTTACGGATTCGATCAGCGAGGTGATGCCGGCATAAAGGACGATGACAGCGATGATCATCGCACTCAGGTACTCGATGCGTCCGTAGCCGAGCGGGTGTTTTTTGTCAGGCCGCCTGCCGGCCAGCTTGGTGCCGATGATGGTGATGACCGAGGACATGGCATCGCTCAGGTTGTTGACGGCGTCCATCGTGACAGCCACCGAGTGGGAAAGGATGCCGACGAAGGCTTTGAATCCGGCCAGGAGCACATTGACAAGAATGCCGATGATGCTGGTGCGGATGATGATTTTCTCGCGATTTTCCTGCATGACCTGCTGCCTCTTTAATAGATAGACAATGGCGAACACTATTATAATTATGATATCAAATGCAGTTTAACTGTCAACTTTACCTTGAGAAAAGAGCATTTTGGGAAAAGAGATGAACAGCTTTGGGAAAAAGAAAGAGGCGGCGCGCCGGGGCGAGGAAGCGCACCGGGGAAGGCGGCAGAGACGCCCGCAGGCGGATGGATGCCAAAAGGCGGTATGTTGTCACGCGGGCGCTTCTTTGATAGAATAAACTAGCGAGAGAATGAATGGAAATGCACAGGCTGCATGCGAACGTGAACGAATAACGGAGGGAGAGCATGATACATTATCAAAGCACCAGAGGAAGCAAGTACATCAAGACCAGTGCCCAGGCGATCATTCAGGGAATTGCCGAAGACAAGGGACTGTACGTCCCCAACGAGATCCCGGCACTGCCCTTCACATTCGAAGAGATGCTGGGGAAGCCTTATCAGGAGGTGGCCTTCCGCGTGATGAAGGCTTTTCTGGAGGATTACACCGATGAGGAACTGCAGGCCTGTATCGACAGCGCCTATGACGACAAGTTTGAAGAGAAGGAAATCGTTCCTGTCAAGAAGGCCGGCGATGCGTACTTCCTGGAGCTGTATCATGGAAGGACAGCAGCTTTCAAGGACATGGCGCTTTCCATCCTTCCCTACCTTTTGACGACGGCCATGAAAAAGGAAAAGGAAGACCGCAAGGTCTGCATCCTTACGGCGACGTCCGGCGATACCGGCAAAGCGGCGCTGGAAGGCTTCGCCGATGTCCCGGGAACGGAAATCATCGTTTTTTATCCTAACCAGGGGGTCAGCCAGGTGCAGGAGCGGCAGATGATTACGCAGACGGGGGAGAACACCCATGTCTTTGCGATCAACGGCAACTTCGATGATGCCCAGACCGGTGTCAAGAATATCTTCAGCGATGATGCGTTCAACAAGAAGCTCGCCGAAAAGGGTATTGTGCTTTCCTCGGCGAACTCCATCAACATCGGCCGCCTGGTGCCTCAGGTTGCCTACTATGTCTATGGTTATCTGCGGTTGATTGCGCAGGGCGTCATTGCAGCCGGCGATCAGATCAACATCGTCGTGCCGACGGGCAACTTCGGCAATATCCTCGCCGCTTACTATGCCGGCAAGATGGGGATTCCTGTCAAGAAGTTCATCTGTGCCAGCAACGAGAACAAGGTGCTGACCGATTTCCTCAATACGGGTACCTATAATCTGAACAGGCCGTTCTATATGACAAATTCGCCGTCGATGGATATTCTGATTTCGAGCAACCTGGAGCGGCTGCTCTATCATCTCTCCGGCGAAGACGGCGAACAGATCAAGGATCTGATGAACCAGCTGGAGTACAACCGCAAATACACGGTCAGCCCGAAGATCAAATATGCGCTGGATGATTTCTATGGCGGGTATGCCGATATGCAGAGGACCGGCGAGGTGATCCGTGATCTTTATCGCAAAGACGGTTATCTGATCGATACGCATACGGCAGTTGCCTACCGGGTTTATGAGGACTATATTGCCTATACCGGTGACAGGACGCCGGCGCTTTTGGCGAGCACGGCCTCGGCTTACAAGTTTGCGGACAGCGTCTGTGAATCGATTGGTATCGGCAAGGGGGCTGACGGCTTTGATTCCGTGCGGCGGCTGGCGTACGAGACCAGCGTGCGCATTCCGTCGGGTCTGAAGGATCTGGAAAAGAAGGAAGTGCGCCACAAGGGCGTTGTTGATCCTGCCGGCATGGAGCAGGCAGTCATGGATTCACTTGCCTGAAAGAAACGGCCGTGCACTGCGCAGCAGTGCGCGGGTGCACGGTCGATGAGCGGCGGGATATGGTGCCTTCGGGTCGGCTCTGTTATGCCAGGTTAAGCCTGCGATCCAGCAGGATCCAGCTGATGAACCAGCAGATGGCCAGCCTGGCAAAGGCCACGCCCGCAAGAAGACCGAGCGCCATCTGCAGGTTGCCCATGGTGGTGCTGGTGAGTGTCATCATGGTGCTGCTGAGCTTGAAAATGATCGGCATGGCCTGATCGTCTACGCCGGCGGTAATAATCGACATCGTATTGCCAAGAATAATTTCAATGATGACGATGCCCACGAAAGCCAGTACGGCGCCCAGCGCCCGGTGGCTGCTCCACTGGTGACCGATGGCGATGGCGGCATAGAGCTTGGCGGCGATCTCCGCACAGCTGCCGACGAGGAACAGAATACCTTCGATAACGAGAATGATCATACCGGATTGCGTACTGCCGTTTTCCTGCATGAGACTGCCGGCTGCCTGCGTGATAGTCTGCCGGATCGTTTCTGCGAAGTTGATGGTGGGACCGGTTGCCATGGTGGACAGCAGGATCACAGAAAGCAGGCCGACGAGACCACCCAGAATAATCCAGAAGGTGGCGGAGATAATCTTGTTTGCCATGTGCTGTCCGGTTGAAACAGGCAGGCAGAACATCAGATAGCCTTCGCTGCCAAGCAGATTTCTGTAGAATCTCTGAATGATCAGGATCAGGGTGACGATCATCACTGCCGCTGCTGCGGCGCCGTAGAGGCTGCCGAAGGTGGCGTTGCCGGTGTTGTATTGATTGCTCTGGCGAAGGGACAGGCCGAAGGCCACGCTCAAAACCAGCAGGACGCCATAGAGCGGCATCAGGATTCTCCCCATGGCCTGCATTTCATATTTAAGTAATTTTCCTAGCATTTGAAAACCTCCCGGAATAACTTGTCGATGCTTCTGCCTTCGCTCTCGCGCATTGTGTCGGCTGCATCGTGCATGATAACCTGCCCCTGCTCGATAAAGACGATATCGTCCAGTACGGGCTCTACGTCGGCAATGAGGTGTGTCGAGATGAGAACCATTGCCTTCGGATCGTAGTTGGTGATGATTGTTTTCAGGATGTAGTCCCGCGCTGCCGGGTCGACGCCGGCGATGGGTTCATCGAGAAGATAGACCTTGGCGCGTCGGCTCATGGTCAGGATGAGCTGGATTTTTTCCTTGGTGCCTTTGGACATCTTCTTTAGCTTCATGTCATAGGAAAGATTCAGATCCTGGAGCATGTCATCGGCCTTGTCACGGTTGAAATCGGCGAAAAAGTCCTCATAGAATCCCAGCAGCTGCTCCACGTTCATGTAAGCGGGGAGGAAGTCCCGATCCGGAAGGTAGGAGACGATGCTGCGGGTTTCCCTGCCCGGCTGCTTTCCGTCGATGAAGAGGCTGCCGTCAGAAGGACGCAGCAAACCGGCTGCTATTTTGATCAATGTAGTCTTGCCGCTGCCGTTAGGGCCGAGCAGACCGACGATCTGACCGGCTTCAAGGGACAGATCCAGGCCGCTGACGGCGCAGACGGCGCCGTAGTTTTTTGTCAGATGTTTGCATTCAAGCATTGCCATGGGTTGATTCCTCCTCATAGTTCGTGACCGCATCGATGATCTCTTCTCTGTTCATGCCCAGTCTGCCGAGCTGGACGAACAGATCCCTGATACATTCCTTTCCCAGCGATTCCTTCAGATCTTTCAACGTGCTCTCCTCCTCTGTAACAAAACGTCCTCTCGTTCTTTCTGCGTGCAGCAGACCATCCCGTTCCAGCTGTGCAAGCGCTCGCTGCATGGTGTTGGGGTTGACACCGGCATCTACGGCCAATTCTCTGACAGAGGGAAGTTTGTCGCCGGGGGAGAATGCCCCGCTGGCAATCATCAGGCGTATTTGGTCGATGATCTGTGCATAAATGGGGACGCCTTCTTTGAAATTCCAGTCCATAGATACTCTTGTAGGCCTCCTTTCGATGGGTTCTGTTAT
>OMZN01000150.1 GCA_900315555.1 uncultured Eubacteriales bacterium | reverse complement strand
GTGTACTGGACTATTGCGCTGGAACGCTGGCGGCATTCGATCCCGGATCATATGCAGAAAGATGCGATCGCAAACATGAAGAAAAATAAGGTGCCGTTTTCGCTGTGGCTGCGCTATACGTTCTATCTTGCGGACCGCGTCATCAATAAGAAGTCGTATGGCTTCAAGGCAGTTCAGCCGCCAAAGGAGCAGTATCATGGCTGAGCAGCGCAAACTTCGCATTCTGGTGCTTTCGGAACCGGCCTGGGCCGAGGAAAACAATACGGGCAATACGCTGAGCAATTTCTTTACGGGATTTCCGGCGGAATTTGCCAACATTTATTTCCGTCCGGGCGAGCCGCACAATAGCCTCTGCCGCCGTTATTTTCAGGTGACGGACTACATGGTCCTGCAGCATCTTCTGAAGCGCAGGAAGATCGGCAGGGCATGGGAAACAGGCAGCGCCGGTACGGAAAGCACTGAAAATGATTCCGACTCTTTTGATCAGAAAGCCCGGAAACATAACAGCTTTTACGGAATGCTGGCGCGTGAACTGGCATGGAAGATGGCAAGGGTAGACAACGATGCGCTCTATGCCTTCATTGCGGACTTTCAGCCCGATATCATCTATGCGCCAGTCTATGGAAATCTTCGGATGACGCGTATCTTTTCCAGGATCAAGGATCGTACGGGACTTCCGATGGTGTCATTGATTTCGGATGATCATTATTTTCCGGAGCCGGATAAGAAGACGCCGCTGCGGATCTGGTATCATCATGCGCTGCAGAAAAATCTGAGAAAGATGTTCCGGCGCATCGATTGTTTTCTGACGATGACGCAGGAGCAGGCGGATGCCTATGAACCTCTGTACGGGAAAAAGATGGAAGTCATTAAGAAAAGTGCTGTCATCCCGTATCAGGCACATGTTAAGCAGCCTGTACTTCGTTTGATCTACGGCGGCGGCATTTACTTTGGCAGAGAAGAGACGCTGGTGAAGCTTGCCGGAGCAATTCAAAAGCTGAATGAACACGGACACCGCTATGAGCTGCATATCTATTCCGGCAGTGAGATCAGCGAACAGAATATGGCAGTCCTCAATGATCGCCGCAATTCGTTTGTTGAAGGAAAGATTTCCTATCCCCGTCTTCTGCAGGAATATCAGAACAGCGATATCGCGGTTCACGCAGAGGGATTTGATGCGGATTCGATTAAGAAGGTGAAACTGTCATTTTCTACGAAGATCATCGACTGTCTGCAGAGTGGTGCGCCGGTGCTCTGCATCGCGGATGAAAGCAGCGCCGGTGCCCGATATCTGGAACGTGAACATGCGGCAGTCATTGTCCATGATCCGGCAGGGATTGCGGACGGAATCAAAGAACTGGATGAAAACTATTCCTATTGGCAGAAACAGGCCTATGACTGCCTCGAGAGAAATCACAGTCATGAGTGCAACCTGAAACGCCTCGAAACTATCTTTGATTCATTAGCCGAAAGGAACAAAGCTCAATGAAAATTGTTCAGATCAACAGTCAGCTCGGCGGATCGACGGGCGGTTTGATGCGTCTGCTGTCTCATGCGATGAAGCAGGCAGGCATCGAGAACCGGATGTTCTATACCTTTGATACCGGTATACAGGATCCGGATGCCGTCTGCTACTCATCGCATCGTGAGATCAGGATGAATGCGGCACTGTCACGTCTGACGGGTAGCTATGGCTTTCAGTCCGCTGCAGCAACAAAGCGGCTGATTGCCATGCTTGAGGATTATCAGCCGGATCTTGTTCAGATTCATAACATTCATGGCCATGATCTGAATCTGGAGACGTTTTATCATTGGCTTGGAGAAAAGAAAATCCCGGTCGTTCATACGCTGCATGACTGCTGGGAGTTTACCGGTTACTGTCCGCATTATCAGACGGTGCAGTGTGAGAAATGGCAGACAGAATGCCATGACTGCCCACTGTACCGACGTTATTCCTGGTTCTTCGACCAAAGTCGGAAAAACTATCAGCGGAAGAAAGCGTCATCGTCTGCTATATCTTCGCTGAATCTGGTGACGCCAAGTCACTGGCTGAAGGGTGAGGTGGAAAAATCTTTTCTGAAGAACCGTTCCTGCATTGTCATTCCGAACGGCATTGATACGGAAGTGTTCAAGCCGGATTCGACTGATCTGAAGGCACAGCTTGGCATTGCCGGAAAGAAGATGGTTCTTAACGCGGCAATGACTGTTTCACAAGCAAAAGGAAAGGATGACCTCATTGCTCTGAGCAGGACACTTCCGGCAGATTACTGCCTGGTTCTGGTCGGGGTTCCTAAGGGCCACCAGAACGATTTTCCTGACAATGTCATCGTGAAGCCAAGAACAGCGAGTAAACAGGAAATGGCAGCATATTATGCGGCGGCGGATGTGTTTGTGAATCCGACACATGAAGATAATTTTCCAACCGTCAATCTGGAGGCGCTTTCCTGCGGTACGCCTGTTGTTACGTTTGACGTGGGTGGTGCCGGGGAAATGATCACGGATACGATTGGCAAAAAGGTGCTGGTTGGAGATGATTCAGCATTGCTGGATGCGGTGGTCACGATGGCAGATAAAAAGGAGGCTGTGAGTGAGCTCTGCCGCAGCCACGTTCTGGCGCATTATACGCAGCAGATTTTCTGTGACTCCTATCTGCGGCTGTACGACGACATTCTGGCAAAAAAGTTTTAGCACTCATATTGACATAGTGCTAAGAGGTGGATACTATAGGGGTTGTTGGTTAGCACTCGAATAGTTCAAGTGC
>OMZN01000151.1 GCA_900315555.1 uncultured Eubacteriales bacterium | reverse complement strand
TCCTCCGGAAGAAACGGTCACACTCTGCGCGGCGGAAGATGATTGGAAACGTAGTATACGATTCGAAATCATCGGTAGTATGAGGAGAACCCCCTCGGATATATGATCTGAGGGGGTTCTCTTTAGGCAGGCAGGGCAGGCCGATTTGAATTTTCTGCTTCGTTGCCATATAATAATGCACAGATATGTTTACGGTAGGGCAGAACCGAAACAAGCAGGCAGAAATTGATAAGAAAAAGAAAGTGAAAAGGAAAGGGCTGTTGTATATGCTGGTATCCACCAGAGGAAGATACGCACTGCGGATGATGGTTGAACTTGCCACAAAGGCTGAGGGCGAGTACACATCGCTTAAAGACATTTCTCATCGTCAGGACATTTCAATCAAGTATCTGGAGCAGATATCTTCCCTTCTTTCCAAGTCCGGCCTGCTCAAAAGTGCGCGTGGCGCTAACGGAGGATATCGACTTGTCAAGCGGCCTGATCAATATACGGTAAGGGAGATTCTGCTTGTTACCGAAGGCTCTCTTGCACCTGTAGCCTGTCTCGGCGACGAATGTGCCAACTGTGAGCACGCCGTAGACTGCGCGACGATGGATTTGTGGAGTGGCTTGGAAAAGGTGATCAACGATTATCTTTCCGGTGTAACACTGGGAGATCTGCTGCAGCGTTATTACGAAAAGGGAAGCAACGCCTATGTGATCTAGATCGATGCAGGTGTTTAGGCTTCAGCGGTCCTGGGGCCGCTTTACCATTGAGGGAAAATGGTGCAGAAGATCGTTGAAAACCAAGGGAGCAAAAGGGCATCGTCAATAGGCGATGCCAAATTACATATTATATATCATACTAAACCGATAGGAATTATTCAAAAAAATTAACCGATTCTCTTGACAAGGTACAGTGTGAATGCTATCCTTAATTCATGGTTAACCAATAGGAAAATAGGATAACAAAAAAACGACACCGCCTTGATACAGCAGACGGCGCAGGCATTCGAAAGGAAGATTCATTTTTGATGTCGGGAAAGGAGCATGAAATGGTTTATCAGAATGTATTGGATTTAATTGGTGGTACGCCTTTGCTGAAGCTTAATAAGTTTGGCAAGGGACTTGATGCAGATATTGTAGCTAAGCTGGAGCTTTTCAATCCGGCAGGGTCTGTGAAGGACAGAATTGCCAGATCTTTGATTGAGGATGCGGAAGCAAAGGGACTCTTGAAGGACGGAAGTGTGATTATCGAACCCACCAGCGGCAATACCGGCGTCGGACTTGCGGCAGTGGCTGCAGCCAAGGGATATCGCGCGATTTTGACCATGCCGGAGACGATGAGCATTGAAAGAAGAAATTTGCTGAAAGCTTTCGGAGCAGAGATCGTTCTGACGGAAGGTGCTAAGGGCATGCCCGGTGCGATTGCCAAGGCGGAAGAATTGGCAAAGGAGATCGAGGGCGGCTTCATACCCGGACAGTTTGAGAACGAGGCCAATCCCAAGGCGCATTACGAGACTACGGGTCCGGAGATTTGGAAGGATACCGATGGCAAAGTGGATATCTTTGTTGCCGGCGTGGGCACCGGCGGTACGATCAGCGGCACGGGCAAGTATCTGAAGGAGCAGAACCCGGACGTGAAGATTGTGGCGGTGGAGCCTAAAGGGTCTCCTGTTCTGACAGAAGGAAAGAGCGGTCCGCATAAAATCCAGGGTATCGGTGCTGGATTCGTACCGCCCGTCCTTGATAAAGATTTGATCGATGAGGTACTGGATATCGAAGATGAGGATGCCTTTGCAGCAGGAAAGGCCTTCGCTCGTGCCGAGGGAGTTCTCGTTGGCATCTCTTCCGGTGCTGCACTGCATGCTGCGGAGATTCTTGCAAAGAGACCGGAGAACAAAGGCAAGACCATCGTTGCGCTTCTTCCGGATACAGGCGAAAGATACCTGTCTACCGCACTCTTTGATTAAAGACGTGGAAATGAATGAAAAAGAGCCGCTGCGCTGATGTGCAGCGGCTCTTTTCAGGTGGTCAGATGTGAAGATTAGTCAGATGTGAAGATCCTTCTTTTGAAAGCGGTTCACCGTTATGACCGCCACGATATCCATCACGACCAGGTAGGCAAAAAAGAGAATTTCCAGCATGGGGTTCCGGCTGCCGGCCATCAGGTCGTAAGTGCCGTGCAGCAGCACGGGGATCAGCATGCTGCAGAACATGTATGCTTTTGACCGTGCCGGCCTGAAGTGGGTCAGGTGGAAGCGGGACAGCCCATAGAAATAGCCCATGTGAATGCCGAAGATGCAGTGTCCCGGAATCGCTGTAATAGCACGCATAATGGCTGTGGAGAGACCGTAGTTAAAGACATACTGGATATTTTCGGCCATGGCAAAGCCCAGCCCCACGGCTACGGTATAGACCATGGCATCGAAGGTGTAATCAAAAGCCGGATGCGTCCAGGTGATG
>OMZN01000154.1 GCA_900315555.1 uncultured Eubacteriales bacterium | reverse complement strand
TCATCTTGTACGACATTAAGACGGAACAGCTGGAAAAGGCACAAAAGTATATTGAAAAGACGCTGCAGCACGATGTAGACAAGCAGAGACTGACGCAGGAAGAAAAAGAGAATGCGCTCAAACGACTCTCTATCGTTGCAGATCTGCAGGGGCTGAAGGATACACAGCTTGTCATAGAAGCCGCTTCTGAGAACAAGGAGGTCAAAAAAGCCATCTTCCGGCAGGTTTGCGAGGTGATCCCGGCGGATGCCGTGATTGCAACGAATACATCTTCTCTTTCGATCACAATGCTTTCTCAGGCAGTAACAAATCCAGAGCGTTTTATAGGAATGCATTTCTTCAATCCTGTTCCAGTCATGAAACTGATGGAAATCGTCCGCGGATTAAACACGTCGGATGAGACTATTCAGACCGCGCTTGAAGTAGGAGAAAAGCTGGAAAAGGTAACGATTATCTCCAAGGATAGTGCGGGCTTTATTGTAAACCGCCTGCTGGATCCCATGATCAATGAAGCATTTGACATGATCGAGCGCGGGGTCGGAACGCCGGAAGATATCGACAAAGGATGCCGGTATGGGCTTAACTGGCCGATGGGACCGTGCGAACTGATTGATATGGCTGGAATTGATATTGAGCTGGCAGTGATGGAGACAATCTATGAGGATACCGGCGATTCAAAATATCGTCCATCGCCGCTTCTGCGCAGGATGGTTCAGGCAGGAAGACTTGGCCGCAAGTCAGGCCGCGGATTTTATGATTACACAAAAGAATAAATACCGTCCCTATCGACAAAATAATAGAAAACAGATCAGACCGTTAAAATGATGGAAAGAGAATCCGTGAGACAGAAATGACAGCGGATGCGAGGAGAGGAAAATGGCAGAAGAACGCAGCTCCAAGGAGATGTTGAATGATATTCAAAAAAGGCATTATGCAAGTGCTATGAAGGCAAAGGAAGAAGGAAAACCGGTAGTCTGGTCTACTTCAATTGCACCCCAGGAATTGCTGGAGGCGATGGATCTTACTGTTGTGTATCCGGAGAATCACGCAGCGGCGGTAGGAGCAAGGAAGGATGCTCCAAGATTTATCGAGCATGCCGAGAGCCAGGGGTATTCCGATGATATCTGTTCTTATGCCAGAGTGAATATCGGATATGCCGATATTCTGTATTCCGAAGCGCAGAATATTCCGGCGCCGGACATTCTGTTCTGCTGCGGCAATATTTGCTGCACGGTGATCAAATGGTATGAGAATCTGGCAGAAAAGTTCCATGTACCACTGGTGATGGTTGACTGTCCATTTAACGCGGCATATGAAGTTTCTCCAGTTAATGTGAAATATGTAGAGACTCAGCTTCTTGACGCGATTGCGCGGCTGGAAGCGATCACCGGAAAGAAGCTTGATTGGGACCGTCTGCGGGAAATCATGAAGATTTCCAATGAGACAGCCATGTGGTGGAAAAAAGCAACGGATATGGGAATGAAAAAACCTTCCCCACTTTCCGGTTTTGATATGTTCAACTACATGGCAGCGATCGTCTGTGTCAGGGGCAAAAAGGAAGGCGCCGATATGTTCCATCGCTGGTATGACGAATTGGCAGCGAAAGCAGAAAAAGGACTTGGCCCCTTTAAGGATGGCACAGAAGAAAAATACAGGATTTTATGGGATGGCATTGCCTGTTGGCCGTATCTCGCTCCGACCTACAAGGTTTTGAAAAAAAATGGAATCAATATGGTCACATCGACGTATCCAGAATCTTGGACGCTGTTGTATGAATTGAACGATCTGGCAGGTATGGCAAAGGCTTATGATTCGATTTATACCCAGAGAAATGTCAACTATGCCACAGATCGCCTATTAAAGCGCGCGAAGGATTTTCAGATTGATGGGGCAATATTTCATTCCAACAGAAGCTGCAAGGGAATGGATTTCAAGCAGATAGAAATGCAGAGACAATTGAAGGAAAAGATGGGGATTCCTTCTGTCATGTTTGACGGAGACCAGACGGATCCCAGCGTATTTTCTGAAGCGCAGTACGAGACCAGAGTGCAGGCACTGGTGGAACTGATGGAAGAGAACAAAAGAAAGGGGGGGAATTGAGGCATGAGCGTACAAGAGTATATCAGGCATCTTACCGATGCAGGGAGATATCCGAAGCGAGCCATTGCGGAAGCTATGCAGAAAACAGGAAAAGCGGCCATCGGATGTTTCCCGATTTACCTTCCGGAAGAAATTATATATGCATCCGGACTTCTGCCGGTCGGACTTTGGGGTGGTCAGTCCGATATGACGGATGTAGATCGTTATATTCAAAGTTTCGGTTGCACGATTATGCGTGTGAATATGGAACTTGCGATGCGTGGCCAGTATGATTTTCTGAAAGCAATTGTCATGCCGACCTATTGCGATACCATGAAATCCATTCAGGCAAATTGGTCTGCGGCGGTCAAGGGATCCAGGGTGCTTCCCTATACGGTTCTGCAGAACAGGATGGGGAGCGGTTCGCTGGACTTTATTCCGGGGCAGAATGAAACACTGAAAAAGGGCCTGGAAGAGGTAAGTGGAAAGAAAATCACGGAAAAGGAGATAGATAATGCTTTCCAGATCTATGAAGCCTGTCGCGCTGCAATGAGGGAATTTACTGATCTGGTGAATGAATATCCGGTGACCTTGAATCCTACTGTGCGGCACCTGATTCTGAAGGCCTCATGGTTTTTTGACAAGAAGGATTATTGTGAAGAACTTACCTTACTGATGAACGAACTTCGGCAGCAACCAAAGGAAAAATTGGAAGGGCCCAGGGTAGTACTCACCGGGTTGGTGCTGGAGCCGGTTGAGTTGGCAGATCTTTTGACAGAATATCATTATACGGTTGCTGCAGATGATCTGGCGCATGAAAGCAGACAGTTTCGGACACTTGCCCGAAAAGATGGCACCACGATGGAAAAAATTGCGTATCGGATGATTGATCTGAAAGGAGACACCTTTTTCTTTGACCCGCAAAAAGAGCGAGGACAAATACTGATCGACACAGTACGCCACAATCATGCTGACGGAGTGGTAGTGTGCATGTATAAATTCTGTGACCCGGAAGAATTTGACTACCCTGTTTGCAAAAAGCAGCTGGAAGATGCCGAAATTCCGATCCTCTACATTGAAACGGATCACATGATGCGCGGGACAGAACAGCTTCGTACAAG
>OMZN01000157.1 GCA_900315555.1 uncultured Eubacteriales bacterium | reverse complement strand
ACTCCGCTGGCTGGAATTGTTCCTCTGCCTGCCGTTCTTTCTTCTTTCGCTGTTGCTCTGCATCGCGGCACCTGGCGGCAGAATTTCCTTGAAGAGATTCCGCAGACAGTCGGATCTGGACCGTACTGCAGAATTGGTGCGGCGTAAGGATTCAGATTGTGCAGAGACTTCCGGGGGTCTCCGCTTCACGAATCGGGTGGTGCTCTCTGCCGCTGTACTTGTGGTTTTGATGACGGTTGGAACATGGGGAGCAGGAAAGCTGACACAGAAGCTGGATCCCTGGTATGCGGAAAACTATGCCGGGAATGAACTGCTCGGTGATATCTCAGATTATGCGGACCGATATCCTTCCTACGAACAGAATGCGGATGCGTATCAGCAGACAGGTATCACATCATCATGGATCTCGATGGTCATGAATTCCGCCAACAGTGACTTGAATCACTTCAGCTCCTCCGAGATGACGAAAATGCTGGCGTTCCGGGGGGAGACACAGATGTCTCTGTCTCAGTACTGTGCGCTGCTTGCTTCATACCCGGCAGTGTGGCTTGTCTGTCTGGGGATAATCGGAGCCGCAGTGTGGATGTTCGGGCTTCGCTCCTGTCTGCTGCCGCTGCTGGGGGAGGCCGGAGGCTTTCTGGCGGCAGGTGTCTTCTTTGTCCGTCAGGGCCGGATCGCCTGGCGGGTGACGGGAGGCATGCTGTTTGCAGCGCTCGCTGGTTTCCTCGTGGCATCAGCGGCTGGCGGAGTCATCGACAGACGGAGGAAGGTGAATGAGCCTCTTGTTAAAGTGGCAGCACTGATTATTCTTGTTCTGCTGATTGTACCAAGTGTGACCTATAAAGTGCCACGGGCCGAGGTGACGGATCCGGTGATCGATTCTGATTACAGGTATATGAGCAGTCACCCGGAGAATTGCTATTTTGTGGACAATCAGTATTATATGGGACACAGCATCTGGACTGGTTTCGATCAGAAGAAGTACAGCAATATCGTTCCTGATATTTCTAACTTTATCATCGGGTTTCGAAAACAGCTCGCAGACCGTGGTATCACCGACATCGTGTCGGATATGCTGGTGCGAGGCGACATCCTTATGAATTATGGGGATACCTGGTACGGTTATTTGAAGGATTACTATGATCCGGACATTACAATTACGATCATGGGAGAAAATCCAGAAACCGGGACAGCGTACATTGCATATCACAGGCCGATCGAGAATGACAGTCCAATTTCAGAGGAGACGGCGGTGGTTTCTGCACCATCACTGTATTTGGAGGCGGCGTCGTTCTCAGACCAGCAATATCGTGTTCTGCATGTGACTGCGTCGATGGAGAATGTGGCAGCAGGAGCAGGGGTTACGGACTACGCACTGGAGATAGAAGACAAGGCTTCAGGCAGAACTTTCACATATCCGATGACTGAGAAGAACGGAATGCTTGCAGTCCGCGCAGTCTGGCCGGAGGATACATGGGCGTATGATACTTCAAAGGTGAGCATCATCGGAAGAAAAGAGGATGGAATCCTCGTGCAGCTGCTGGATCTGACCGGGCAGCCGATTTCGTTTGAAACGTCGAAGAAAGGAAACGAATGAAAAAGCACCATCAGATCAGCGGCGGTGCGGCTGATCAGAAAAGCAAAATGGCAGCGGCAGGACTTGTTCTGATATATCTGCTGAGCCTCATTCCGGTTCTGGCCGTCGCCCGGTATGACTGTGCATCCGGTGACGATTATGGATTCGGCGCCGCTGCGCATCAGGCCTTTGTCCGTACGGGCAGCATGGCAGCAGCGGTGCAGGCAGATGTGTATCACGTCGGAGAGGTGTATGAGATATGGCAGGGCACCTGGCTCTCCTGCTTTCTGTTCGGATTGCATCCGGAGGTGTTTCATTATCACGCCTATGTGATCGTGCCATGGATCATGCTGTTTGTCTTGTCGGCAGGTGTGCTGATATTCGTCCATTATTTTCTTACCGTTAGATTCGGATTTTCTGGAAGTTTTTCACTGTCTGCGGCGATGGTTCTTCTCATCAGTATGGTGCAATTTGTGCCTGACCGGCGTTTCGCTTATTTCTGGTGGAATGGATCCATTCATTACACAGTCCCCTTTACACTGGCGATTTTATCTCTGGTCTGCGCGGATCAATGGCTGAGGACACAGCGAAGGCGGAGTCTGGTGCTCCTGTGTCTCCTCGCTACTGCTCTCGGCGGCATGAGCTATCCGGCAGCGCTTCTGGCTCCGGTGCTGATCTTTCTATTTACTGCGGCTGATCTTATCCGCAAGCACATCAGCGGGATATGGGCAGCCTTTCTCCTGGTTCCGGCGGCACTGGAGGGCGTCGGCCTCTGGATCAGTGCGAGGGCACCCGGAAACCGGGTCCGTGGGGGAGCGAGTTTTGGATTCCATATAGGACGGATGCTCCGGACCATTGGCGAATGCTTTGTGTATGCAGTGCAGACTGCGTTCCGTTTTAACAGACAGAGTCCACTCCTTCTCTTTGCAGTGGTTCTGTTTGTATGGATACTACTTCTGGAGATGAAACGACTGCGGGGGCAGGGAGTGACAATCCGCGTTTCCTGGGGTGAGCTGGTTGAGATTCTTGGTTTTGGTTTCCTGGGGTACGTGGCTGTCTTTGCGCCGGAATTGTATGCCGGGGTCAGTGTTTCTGAGGGAGTGGGGAACACCTATTTTCTGTGTTTCCTTCTGATGATGTTTACGGACATACTGGCGGTTACGTTTTATATTGTTTCTCATCACGCGCCATCAGGACGTAAAACGCATGTCTGGCGGTGTGTGGTGATACTGATCCTGCTTTGCGGCTATGCTCTGGTATTCCGCAGAAATCTCAAGACAACGGCGGATTACCAGTGCCTCACCTTTATCCGGACCGGAAATGCGGACCGGTTTCACCAGGAGATGGAGCTGCAGAACCGGCTTCTCACGGAAAATGATGATCCAGATGTGATCCTTCCGATGACAAACGGATACGACGGCCCGATCATGCATATGCCGGTTGTGGAAGACAGCACTGCGTGGACCAATCAGAAAACTGCTGAATTTTATGGCAAACGAACTATTATCGGTATGAAGCGGGAGGAATGGGTCGCAAGGTATGGAGAGAAGTATGGTGTGATCCAGTAAACTGACCATTTCGAATATGATAAACAGACAATATCGGCATGATATTAAGAGTGCTGACATGATAAGATTAATAGGTCAATGCCTGCGTTTGAATTTAGAACGCAGACGCAATTATTGCTGTTCGGACATGGTATGATGGCAGACTGAGTATATTGACCGGGCGGGATTCCCTCCGTGTTCGGGAAAGGATGTTCAAATTGATGAAATGGAATCACAAAGGAATGAATGAACGGTTTTTATCTGTTCTGCTCACTGCGGCAGTCATGGCAGGCGTCGTCTCCGGCTGCGGCAGCGCGACGGGAGGTGCATCGACAAATGGCAGTACTGCTCTTGCCGGGAATGCTGCCTCTGCAGCATCTGATAGTACCAGTGCCGCATCCACGCAGACGGCATCGACATCAGAAACTGCTGCGGAGACTCAGAGCGGAGCGACAACAGCAGATAATTCTGCTATTGATGCCACAGCGAATCGTCCTGTTTCTGAGGGAGAGGAAATAGATGCTTCCAAGCTGAGCAATGTTCCCTCTTCCAGCCAAGAGGGCGCATCCACTGCCGCTTCTTCCGGTGAGACGAAATCCTGGCCTGATCTTGCAAATGGGACAACAGCGCAGGATATCAAGGATGCATCCGGTGATACGCCGCAGATAGTTGTATTCGGCGACAGCCAGTTCGACAATGACCGGACCTCCAACGGGATGTCGGCAAAGCTTGCGTATTATGCGCATAGCCGCGTCTATAACTGCGCCATCGGCGGCACGACGGCTTCAGTAGAGGATGCGCAGGAGGCTGTGCAGACGCCTTCGGAGTTCAGTGACAACGAATTTATCGGTGTGGCGTATGCCGCAACGGGGCAGGCAGATCCTGCAAAGGTTTTCGGCAATCATTACGCCTATAATGTATTCATGGGATGTGATCTGTCCAAGACGGATATCTTTATCGTGGAATATGGCGTAAATGACTATTTCAGCAAACGACAGTGTGGAGGAAACGGGTCTCAGACCTATCAGGGGGCGCTGGAGATCGGATGTGCGATGCTGAAGGATAAATACCCGAATGCAGCCATTATCATCTGCGGTCCGGGATATGTTCAGTTTTTTAAGGGTGATACATTTGTGGGAGATTCCAACACGATGAATAATGGGATTGCCTGGCTGTATAATTATGCGGATACAGCGCAGAATGTGGCAACCAGCAAGGGCTATGATTATCTCAACGGGTATCGGCAGCTGGGAATCGATACGTCTAATGCGTCTGATTATCTTTTGGATGGCGTGCATCTGAATCCGAGCGGAAGGGAAAAATATGCCATGGCTCTTGCCAGAATTTCGCTGCATCTTCTGGGTTATCAGCTTCCAGAGATGGTAGATCTGAGCAAGGCGGACTACTCCACCTTTACAAAAAAATAACCAAGCAGGGCAATTTGAAATCGGTCCTGATGGAAAAGCAAACCTGATCATTCGGGCAGAATATGAATCAACGTGATGAAATGTGGATTTAGTGATGGAACCAACTGTTGCCGTAGTTGTGCCGGTCTATAACAAATCGAAATATTTTGCCCGCTGCGTCGATAGCATTCTCAACCAGTCCTATCGGAAGATCAGGGTATATCTGGTTGACGACGGTTCCACGGATGGAAGCGGCGCGGTCTGCGATGCGTATAAACAGAGGGACAGGCGCGTCCGGGTCATTCACAAGCAGAACGAGGGGCCGATGAAGACAGCACTCCGAGGTGCGATGGAGAGTGCAGAGCCTTATGTGATGTTCGTGGATTCCGACGACTGGATTGAGACGGAGATGATCTCAGAAATGGTTCGTCATCTCACAGGGGACTGCCCGGAAGTGGTATGCTGTGGCCTGCAGATCGACCGGGAATGGAATGGCACATCCGTTCAGGAAGATAATGCGGCTCTGCCGGGGACGTACACGGGAGAACGGCTGCAGAAGGAAATTAGGGAGCGGATCCTGGGTAATGAGCACAGGCTGATTCTGGTTTCCCGCTGTGTGAAGTTATTTTCGAGGAAACTCATCGTGGACAATGCGCACTGGTGTGATGCCTCGATTCGGATGGGAGATGACCTGAATGTCGTTATCCCGGCTCTGCTGGATGCGGAGCGCATCGTGATCATGGATCATGCGTTTTATTATCACTACATCTTCGATCAGACGTCTCTGGTGCACAGCTATGACCGGACCATGTATCAAAACATGGTCCGGCTGAGAGAGATCATAGGAGAATTTTTACGGGAGAAAAAGGTGCCGGATGCTGACCGGATGACAGACCGGGAGTTCCTGATTCTGCTGTTTTCAGTGATGAAGAATGAACTGCGGGGCGGACAGCAGGGTGAGGCAGAACGCATTCGGGCAATCTGCCAAGGCAGTCATGTCCGGGATTTGATTCGGCAAACAGGGTTTGCAGCAACGGATCCGGTCAATCGTCTGCTCCTTTTCATGATGCGGAGGCCGGACTTTGGGAGAGTCTGGTTTGCGCGAAGCGTATTCCGGGTGCGGGACAGGGCAGCAGGGCATTCTCAGGCGGAATAAAGTTCACCGCGTGCCAGTAATGCAGCATGAAATCAGGTTTCCTCCTTTGCGTAGAGAACAGAAGGCTGAATGAAGTAAAGGAAAATCACATGAAAGATCAGAGGCATCAGGGACTTGCGCTGTATTCCCATGCGGGGAGCGGAAATCACGGCTGCGAGGCGATAGCGGATAGTTTTGCAAGGCAGTTGAATGCAGTCATGGCGAAGAGAATGGGGACCGATCCGGAAGTGTGCTTTACACCGGGCATCAGATTTGTGCAGGACGGACTGGCTCCGTTTTCCAGAACGGTGACGCTGATGTCCAACCGGGCGGAGGAGGATCGGCGATACTATCCGGGAACCCTGCTAGCGGTAGAACCGGTTCGGAAAATCGAGCATCATTTTATCGCGCATGCATTCTATTATGCGTATCGGAAACTGTCTAAGGATGAAGAATCGTTTCCGCGTTATCGTTACCGTGCTATCACCGGCCAAAGTGCACCTAAGCTGGCCGTCTCCATCGGCGGTGACAATTACTGTTATCCGGAACAGGTTCATGACCTTGCTCTGACGAATGCCATGCTGAATCATCAGGGCACCGTCACCATGCTGATGGGCTGCTCCGTAGAGCCATCTCTGCTCACGCCGGATCACCCGGAGATCATTCGTGATATGGGACGGTATCGTTGTATAACAGCCCGGGAATCCATTTCGTATGAGGCGCTTCTACAAGCTGGATTATCGAAGGAACAGGTCAGACTGATCCCGGATCCTGCTTTCTCGCTTCCGGCGGAGCGATCCGAACAGACACCGCAGAGGGACACGGTCGGAATCAATGTCAGCCCACTCGTCGAGGAATATGCCGGGCGGAAGGGAGTGGCTCTGGAGAGCTGTGCTGCCTTAATTCAGCATATTCTGGATCATTCAGATATGGATGTCGTGCTTGTTCCGCATGTTGTATGGACCGTCAGTAATGACAGACTTCCACTTGGCAAACTGCTGGAAAGGTTTGAATCGGGTGGGCGGGTCCGCTTGGTGAATGACGCGCCGGCAGAACAGCTTAAGGGGGTCATCGCGGGATGCCGGTTCTTTATCGGCGCGCGGACGCATGCCACGATCGCGGCGTATTCGTCCTGCGTTCCGACACTGGTGATTGGATACTCCGTCAAGTCAAGAGGGATCGCAAGAGACCTGTTCGATACGGAGGATCATTATGTACTGCCGGTACAAACCCTGACGGGAGGCGGGCAGCTGATCAATGCCTTTGAATGGATGCGGGAGCACGAGGAGGAGATCAGGGGGCGCCTTCAAAAGATCATGCCAGGATATGCGCAAAAGGCAAGAACAAACGGTGGGCAGGTGCTGGAAATCTATAAGACATGCTGAGTCCGTTATTATGCGCATGTCTCATTTCTTTCCCACTAATAATGTGCAGTGAAATAGGGAAAGACGGGGATGAATTGACAAGGCCGGCAGAGAAAAAACTTTGCCGGCAGTTTTTACCGTTTTTATCAGGCGTTTTAGTCAGTCTGCTTTGACTGCATCACTATCGTATTATAGATGGAAAGCAGTTTCTGGATATATTTATCCATTGAGAACTGGTTAGAGACCAGCTCTCTTGCTGCTTTGCCCAGGTTTCTGCACAGCGCAGGATCATCGAGAAGTTTTTGAAGAGTCTCTTCGATGCTGGCGGTGCTCTTAGGTTGAAAGAGAAGGCCGGTCTGTCCATTCAGAATCATCTGCGGAATGCCGCCCACATTGGAAGCGGCGATGGCGCAGGAATAGGACATTGCCTCGAGAATTGACACGGATTGACCTTCAAAATAGGAGGGGAGAACGAAGATATCGCATTTTTTCAGCCAATTGTCCTTATCCTTACCGCAGACCCATCCAATCCAGGTGACGCAGTCTGACATGGAATCGACAAGGGACTTCAAATCCGAATCTTCAAAGCTGCCGCCCAGGTATAGACGAAGGGAGGGGTATTGTTTCTTGAGTTGACAAACAGCCTCCAGAAGTTCCCTGATTCCCTTGTCCCGACATATTCTCCCAAGGAAAAGAAGTTGATGCTGGCCATATGTTTTGGCTGTTTCTGATGGAATCTGAATGGCGTTTGGGAAAATAAGAGTTGGAAGTTTGTCAAGTACCACTTTTTTTTTAAATAGTTCATGAAGCTCTGGATTGATGACCAGCATCACACTGCCCATGTTCAGTGTGTTTTTAACATAAGTCCTCTGCCTGTTGTTCAGATCATGTATATAGAAGGTATGGAAATCACCTCCGTGCTGATGAAGAACAATGGGCTTTCCAACACGGTGTGCTTTTCGGATGAAGAGCGACTTTCGCCAGAAGCTGGTGTCGGAAGAAAAATGGATATGCACAATATCGCAGTGCTTCACCGCCCGGCAAAATTGCATGTAGGCTTTTATTGCGACCAACAGCTTGCGAAACCGGGACCCATCCTTCATAGTGCCGATATAGGTGAGGTTGACCATCTTATCAAGACCGGCATCGTACAGGTTATTGACAACAGCAGAAATTCCCCCATGGACGCTGCGATCCGGGCCGACCATGAGAACATTTAATTTTGATGTATTATTACGGCTGATCAAATCAAGTTTCTCCAGTTTTTATTGACTCTTTGCATTCCTGCAGGGTGCCGGGATTTTTCTAAGGAAGAATATATTTGTCGTTTGGATAAGATCCTGAAAACATACAGCAGCCAATATAGCCCAGCAAGGTTCGATGCTATATTTGTATCGTCCCTGGCTTTCAACAAGAAGTCCTACGCATAGACTTCCGATCATCGACAGCATCAGGAAGAATTTGCTTTTTTGTGGTTTTACTAAGCATCCGATAATAATCACCACAATAATATAAGAATAATATAATCGCGCTATCTCCCATAGAAGGCGTATTCCAAGGGAAGCAGGTTCGTTTTCGGATTCTTTTACATATCCCAGACGTAGTGCCCAGTATAGCATAGAAGAATCATCGGCATAGGATTCAGTGCCCTTCTTTAGAAGGTGAGAAGGCATTTTATAGATGTCCTTCCTGATCCGCTGCCAGAGGATGGACATCGCTTCTTGATTTGCTTTACTGTAATCCCCATGATTTTTTATCACGATTTGTTCATATTCAGCATCGCCCTGTTCGTTATAGCTTCCACTGGTATTGGGGTCAAGTGTTGTAAACATCTCTGCTATGATAACATTATTACCAGCTATAGTTCCGATTATATGTTTCGCTCCGACAGACATGGCTTCCTGTGTCCCTATTCGGGAAAGAAAAAGTATGACCAGAAAGATCAGTAAAGTTACACGTTGACGTGCAGATGTGTAATGGAATAGTAGCCAGATGCCGGTTATCAGGAATGCAATAAGCAGTATCATTCCCCAGTCCTTGAAAAAAGCAATACATCCGCTGGTCACTCCAGTCAGAAGTGCGATTAAGAGAGTTGAAGAATAAGATGCATATGGTGTTTCGCAAGTCTTTTGAATGATCCAAAGCAGCCCGAAAACAATTAGAACAGCAAGTAAGGCAGCGAGGTGCTCTTCCGTGGTGATGGCGGTATAGATAATTTGCCCAGGCCAGAATGCATAGAGAAATGCGCCAATTTTGCCGGCGGCACAGCCGAAAAAGCGAGAGCATGTTTGAAAGATGACGACACAAACCATACCACATAGAACACATTGAAAGATGAATATTCCTATCTGCGAGCGCAAATTGAGCGTATGAAGAATAAGTGGGTAATATATTTTGTGGGCATATATGGAATAATAGGAAAGTCTGTCAGTGAAGGAAGCGCTGGCAGCTTCTTCGAGAACAATCGCAAAATCATCATATTGT